>NZ_JBFUKO010000208.1:0-8256 GCF_056400805.1 Aminobacter sp. P4_H6_2 | reverse complement strand
GGCGATGGCTTTCCTCTGGTCTTCTTGCATGGCGCAGGCACGTTTACCGGCTTCGAATTCGCCCGCACGCTCGCCTCGGGCGCGAAAGTCATCATTCCTTATCATCCAGGGTTTGGTGACTCGGCAGATGACGATCGCATCACCTCAATCGATGACTATGTACTGCACTATGCCGATCTGTTTGACCGGCTCGGGCTCGAAGCGTTCGACCTTGCCGGCTTCTCGCTCGGCGGCTGGATCGCGGCCGAGTATGCGGCTCGGCAAAGCAGCCGTCTGCGTCGGCTGGCACTGATTTCGCCGGCCGGTCTGGTCGTGCGCGAACACCCCGCCCCCGACCTTTCCACCGTCAGCCCGCCTGAACTTCCTGGCTACCTGACCCATGACCCGAGCGTCGCGCTTGGATATTTCCCAGAGACGCAAGACCCCGCTTTCGGCGCGTCGCTTGGGCGCGAGATGACGGCACTCGGTCGCCTGCTTGCCATCGAGCCGCAAGGCAATCCGAAACTTGGCGCCTGGCTTCGTCGCATCGCTGCTCCCACCTTGCTGCTTTGGGGCAGCGAGGACCGGATGCGGCCGGCAGCGCAGGGAGACGCCTGGCAGAAGCGCATCCCCGATTCCCGCCTCGCACTGGTTCCCGGCGCCGGGCACCTCCTGTTTGAAGAAGCGCCGCAGGCGACCGCCCTGCTTCGCGATTTCCTTGCCGCCTGACGGCACCCTCAACGACGAACCACCAACCCACAAGGACAACGACATCATGATTGTAATGCAGGCCGGCGTGACAAAGAGCGACGAAGCCTATGACGGCACCGTCTGGAGCATTCTTGGCCAGACATACACTCTGAAGCAGCAATCGGATGCCTCCATGGCGTGGCACGCGATCCTGCCCTCCGGCACCTTCGTTCCGCCCCACACGCACCCGACCCAGGACGAGTTTGTCTCGGTCTTCGAAGGCCGCCTTGACCTCTGGCTCGACGGCAAGGAAGTGATTGCAACCGCAGGCGACCTGATCCGCATGCCGATGGGAGAGCCGCACGGCATCTTCAACAAGTCTTCCAGCACTGTGCGCTGCCTGTTCTGGGTCTCGCCGACGCGGGTCCTGCGTGGACTGTTCGACCGCATCCACAATGTCGGCGATCCGGCTGAAATCATGCGTATCGCAGCCGAGCATGAGGTCAATTTCCTGCCGCCGCAGTCCTGAAAGCGACACGTCTATCCGCCTGCCTCAGTCGCGGCAGGCGGAACACCCGCGGAAATGGGCCGCGGCTCAAACGAAGCTGCAGAATAGGCAGCCGCACACACAAGACCAGATTTTCCAACAGGGGACGGACGATGAACTGGGACACAATTACAGAAAACGACCGGTCGCGCATTCGGCGATGGCAAATCGGCATGCTTGCACTCGCGCTGGTGTGCGAGGTCTTTCTTGCCGCGGATTGGTATGCCTTCGCCGCAGTCATTCCATTCATCTCCGAAACCCTGCAGCTCGACCCGGCTCAGGCCGGTTTCGCGCAGGGGATCTTCGCGCTGACCTATGGCATCGGCATGGTCGTGTGGTCKCAAATAAGCCGGCACATGACGGCGCGCATGATGCTTTTGATCGGACTAGCCGGGACCGGCATGGGCATGGTCCTGCAGATCTATGTGCAGAACTATGGTCAGCTGGTCGCTCTGCGTCTCTTCATTGGCTTCTTCGATGCAGCGATCTTTCTCGGTAACATGAAGCTGGTCATCGGCTGGTTTCCGCAGTCACGGCGCGGCAGCATCATCGGCCTCATCCTGGCGGCATACAGCCTGGCGATCACGCTTGATTTCGCGCTCGGAATTCCGCTGACCATAGCCTTTGGCTGGCGCACATTCTTCGCCGTACTGGCTGCCGGAACGCTGGCGGTTGCGCTCGTCAACTGCCTCTTCGCCCGCAATGGGCCGGCCGAGATCGGCATCCACGGCTTTGCCTGGGAGCCACCGCTGCCGCGTGGCGCATCGATCCCTATCAGCGTCATCTTCCGCTCGAAGTGGATCATCGTCGGCGGCCTGGGCATCGCGGCCTGCACTTTCGCCATCGCCGGAACGGCGACCTGGGTCGTGCCGGCCTTCATCGCCRTACAGAACATGCCGGTCGAAAGCGCTGCTGTTATCGGCACGTTGATGGGACTGTCGCAGGTGCTGTTCCTGGTCCTCGGCGGTTACGCCGCCGATCGCATGGGCAAGGCCCTCATGATCAAGTTCGGCACAGCGATGGCGCTGATGACCGCCCTCGCCTTCACCGCCTCGGCAATCTATCCGATGTCTTTCGGCTGGCTGCTGGTCCTGGCTGGCCTGAGCGGCATTGCGGTGCTTGGTGGCGGTGCGATCTTCGCCCTGCTCACCGAGAAATACGCCGACGATCTGGCGACCGTCGCAATCGGCTATGCGGAGGTCCTCGGCGTCGCGGCGAGTTTCTTGTCGCCGTGGATGATGGGCGTGGTGATCCGAGCCTCCGGCGGCTCATTTTCCGAAGCCTTCATTGCCTTTGCATTGGTGGAAGCAGCTTTCCTGGTGATCCTGCTTGTCTTGGCGCGAGAGAAATTTGCACGCCCAAGCGAGATGGCGGTCTCTGCCAACTGACGGCAGACGAGCGGCGGCCACTTAGCAGATAGGAGGCCACATGTGCCTCCTATCTATAAGGAAACTCGGCCGTTCGCCGAATGTATCGGTCGACCAGAGGCTCTGATCCAGCAACCCATTCCGCTGAAACATCGGAACTGTCACAGAGGAGGTTCGCGCCTTCAGGCGTGGCACGACATCGGATGCGCGACTTTGCGGCTACAAACCTGTCGGTTCCAAATGCCGTCAAAAAGCGAGGTAAGGGCATTTCGCCATCGCTGACGATATTGCGGGCACGTTCGCGCAGATCGATGTCGCAGTGCTTTCAGGTATTGAAGTTGCGCTGATACGTGTCCTGGATCAGTTTCCGTGCGGCCTCTGCGGCACCCACTTCATCGCCCTTCTCGATCGCGATGGCGATGGCCTCGTGCATGTCGAGCGAGTGCGCGATGCCGAACGTTCTTAGTGTTTTTGGGATACTGACAGTCAGCGCGGCGCGTATTACCGAAGAAACAGGCAGCAGAAAGCGGTTGTGTGCTGCCTGAATGATCTGGAGATGAAAGGCAATATCGGCCTCTATCGACTGCCGTTCGTCGTCATATTGGCGCGACATCCCCTCGAAGGCGCGGCGAATTCCTGCCCGGTCTGCGGCGGTTGAGCGGCGCGCCGCCAACCCCGCCGCCACCGGTTCGATGGCCAGACGTATCTCGAACAGTTCTTCGGCAAGCGTCTCGCTGCTTTCGGAGTCATCTTGCCACGACAAAACAGTGGGATCGAGCGTGTTCCACCGGTCCGCCGGCAGGACGCGCGTGCCCATGCGCGGCTTGGCCTCGATGAAGCCCTTGGTGGAAAGGATCTTGAGCGCCTCGCGCAACGTCGTGCGACTGACCTGGAGGCTCGACAGGAGCTCCAGTTCCTTGGGCAGCATGTCGCCCGGCTTGAGGTCGCCACGAGTGATGCGCCGGCCAATATCGGCGGCGATCTGAGCCGGCAAGCCTCGCTCTGGCATCGGCCTTGGCGTTGTCATCAAATCCGATCCCGGCATCTTGGGCGCAACATAGACCGCGCGCTGTGCTGCGCCGGCAAAATCACCGGCGCGTGCCATAATTCATACCCTCGACCGCATTTCAACTAGCGGCAGCACACAGGGGATGCCGACACGTGGCACCCTTGTCAGGATGCGGTAGTCGTTTTGCGCGCCAGCGGCCCCAGATCGGCTGCAAAACGCTCGATCATGGCAAGCCCCGTCCCGTTGGGACGCAGCGCCGGCCCACGATCATGCACGGCCAATCCGCAACGCAGCGCAAACAGGCGCTTGCCGTAGCACAGCAGATTCTCCAGTCCCTGCATGGTGGAAACGACAGCCGGAAGCATCTGGCGATAGGTTGCCAGCGCACCGCCCTCGTCGCCGGCCTGGAAACTGTCATAGGCGGCGACGGCATAGTCGATGCAATCCGGCGCCAGGATCAGGCCACGGCAGCCGATGCGCAGATTGTCGAGCATTTCGAGCCCGGCGCGCCCGTTGAAGATCGGCAGCTTTCCCCCGGTCGCCTCGACCAGCCCGGCGATGTCGACGACCGGCCCCTCGCCTTTCACCAGCTGGATGTTGGGATGCTGGCGCACGAGATCGCTGATCTCGGTGGAGCTCAGCCCGCGGCCCATGAAGGCGGGAGCGTTCTGGATGGCGACGGGCAGATCGGTCGCCTCGGCCACGCGTCCGAAGAAGCGGATGTATTCGGCCGCACCATACTGGCCGACCATCGGCGGCTGCAGGATCAGCCAGTCGGCGCCAACGCTTTCAGCGTGGCGGACCTGGGCGATCTGCTCGGCCACCGACGCGCCGAAGATGGTGAGCGCCAGCGGCACGCTGCCGCCGGTGTCCTCGGCGATCCAGTCCATCACCGTACGGCGCTCGGCATCGGTCAGCTTGGACACTTCGGTGGCAAGGCCAAGTGCCGCCATGCCATGGACGCCAACCTCGAGGCAGACCTCGACCTGGCGGCGCATGGCGGCCCGGTCTAGCCGCTCCTGGTCATCGAACAGCGCGTAGAGGATGGCGTGGATGCCGTGCATGTCGGCGACAGAAAAACGGGACATCGGTCTCTCCCTCAATGACTTTCGCGCGGCACGTCGTGGCCACGGCAGCCAACCAGGAAATCAAGGTCGGCGCCGCGATCGGCCTGCATGACACGCTCGACATAGAGGCTCTGGTAGCCGCCCTGCATATCCGGCACCGGCGGGGTCCAGCGTTCGCGGCGGCGGGCGAGTTCTTCGTCGCTGACCTCGATGTGCAGGCGGCGGTTCTCAACGTCGAGTTCGATCATGTCGCCATCCTCAACCAGCGCCAGCGGGCCGCCGACAGCGGCCTCGGGTGCGGCGTGCAGGACGACCGTGCCGAAGGCGGTGCCCGACATGCGGGCGTCGGAGATGCGAACCATGTCGCGCACGCCCTTTTCCAGCAGCTTCTGCGGCAGCGCCATGTTGCCGACCTCGGCCATGCCGGGATAGCCCTTGGGGCCGCAGTTCTTCAGCACCATCACGCAGGTCTCGTCAATGTCGAGCGCTGGGTCGTCGACGCGCGCCTTGTAGTGCTCGATGTTTTCAAACACCACGGCGCGGCCGCGATGGCGCATCAGCTCCGGCGACGCGGCGGAAGGTTTCAAGATCGCGCCGTTGGGCGCGAGGTTGCCCCGCAGAACGGCAATGCCGCCCTGCTGGGTAAGTGCCTTGTCGCGAGGCAGGATCACTTCGTCGTTGAAGTTCTCGGCGCCGGCAATGTTGTCGCCGACCGTCTTGCCGGTGACGGTCAATGCGTCGAGATCGAGCAGGTCGGCGATCTCCTTCATGACGGCGGGAAGGCCGCCAGCGTAGCAGAACTCCTCCATCAGGAATTTGCCGGAAGGCATCAGATTGAGGATGGTCGGGATGTCGCGGCCATAACGGTCCCAATCCTCGAGCGTCAGTTCGGCGCCGATCCGCCCGGCGATGGCGAGCAGGTGGACGACCGCGTTGGTCGAGCCGCCGATCGCGCCATTGATGCGGATCGCGTTGGCGAAGGCCTTGCGGGTAAGTATCCGGGACAGGCGAAGGTCTTCCTTGACCATCTCGACGATGCGACGGCCGGACAGGCGGGCAAGCCGCGCGCGATGCGCGTCGACAGCCGGATAGGCGGCGTTGCCGGGCAAAGCCAGGCCAAGCGACTCGACCATCGACGCCATGGTCGAGGCCGTGCCCATGGTCATGCAGTGGCCGGGCGAACGCGACATGGCGCTTTCGGCGGCGGCGAATTCCTCGGCACTCATCAGGCCGGCGCGCACGTCCTCGGAGAATTTCCAGACGTCGGTGCCCGAACCGATCGGCTTGCCCCGGAAGCGGCCATTCAGCATCGGCCCACCCGAAACGACGATCGCCGGAACGTCGCAAGATGCCGCCCCCATGACAAGGGATGGCGTGGTCTTGTCGCAACCGGCCATTAGCACCACGCCGTCCATCGGGTTACCGCGGATTGCTTCTTCGACATCCATGGAAGCAAGGTTGCGGAAAAGCATCGCTGTCGGACGCAGGTTCGATTCACCGCAGGAGAAAACGGGGAATTCCAGCGGCAGGCCGCCGGCCTCCAGGATGCCCGCCTTCACGTGCTCGACCAGTCCGCGAAAATGCGCGTTGCATGGCGTGAACTCGGAGAAGGTATTGCAGATGCCGATCACCGGGCGGCCGTCGAAAGCATCGTCCGGCAGGCCGTTGTTCTTCATCCAGCTGCGGTGAATGAAGGCATCCTTGCCGAAGCCCCCGAACCAGGCCTGCGAGCGCAATTTCCGTGTCACGTCTTGTCTATCCCGTTGTTGGTCAGTGTCTTGCGACACGAATGGGTTGAGCGCGCCTGAGGTCGGTCATTCGAATGGCCCAGGCCATGTCACATGATCGCGCTGACTTGCACCGAACGCCACCGCCTTGGCGGCAAATGCGCTGCTCGAACCGGCGCCGTTCCCTGCTTCTTGTGAGCTGGCGTGCCTGTCGCTTTCGTTTCCCCAAGTCCCTCGGCAATCAGTCTTGTTTTCTCTTATAATCGGAGTTATTGGGGCGTCAAGAGCATCCAAATTTTGCCTGGGAGGGCGCGTGGCCGAGTTTGTTTCGTGGAGTGCCGACGAAGGTCCGGACGCCGGTTCAGCGAACCGCAACATCAGCCCATCGCACGGGCATTCCATGCGGCTGAGCAAGCGTTTGTTGGCTCGCAAGCCCATGCGCGGCACACGATCGCGCGCCTCAAAGCCCACTCGCGCAAACCCATCGAATTGACCCAATCGGGAATGGCGCAAACCCAACGCCATCACCCCGCTCACCGCCTGAATACAAAACCTGAAGAGAGAGGAGTTTTCCATGCGTCTCAAAACGCTCGCACTCACATTGGCGGCAGCTGTCGGCCTGACTAGTCTCGTCGCCCCCGCAACGGCCGCCCGTCTCGGGCACGGCATGCCGACGGAGCATCCGCAAGCGGTGGCGATGAAGAAGTTCGCCGAAGACGTTGCAAAGGCGACAGAAAACCGCGTCGAGATCCAGGTCTTTGACGGCGGCATCCTCGGCGGTGACGACAAGATGTTGCAGGCAACCCAGAGCGGCACGCTCGAACTCTATGTCGGCGGCGTAGCCCCGCTCTCGGGCAAGATCAAGGAAGTCCAGATATTCGACTTCCCGTTCGTGTTTGCCAACCGCGAGGAAGCCGGCGCCGTGCTGAACGGGCCGGTTGGCCGCAAGATGCTCGACCGCATGTCCGAGATCGGCCTGACCGGTCTTGCATGGAGCGAATTCGGCTTCCGCAACCTGACCAACAGCGTCAAGCCGATCAAGTCGGTGGACGACATTTCCGGCCTCAAGCTGCGCGTGATGCAGAACCCGGTGGCGCTCGACACCTGGAAGGCGCTCGGCGCCAACGCCGTGACGATGTCGTTCTCGGAAGTCTTCTCGGCGCTCGAGACCAAGGCGCTGGACGGCCAGGAGAACCCCCTCGCCCACATCTACGCCAACCGTATCTACGAAGTGCAGAAATACATCACGCTGACCAACCACGTCTATTCGCCGGTAGCGATCGTGGCTTCGAAGACCTGGTTCGAGGCCCTGCCGGAAGCTGATCGCAACGCCGTCATGACGGCGGCCTCCGACGCTTCGGCCTATCAGGCCAAGCTGATCGCCGAAAACGACGGCAAGATCACCGACCAGCTCAAGGAAACCGGCATCGAGATCGACACGATGCCGGACGCCGAACTCGCCAAGATGCGCGAGATCGTCAAGCCGGTGGTGGAGAAATACACCGCCTCGGTCGGCGCCGACTTCGTCCAGGAGTTCACGGCCGCGGTCGAAGCGGCGCGCAAAGGCGCGGCCAACTAATCACCCTGACCGATGCCGCGGACGGAAACGTCCGCGGCATCTTCGTGTCGACAATCCCGGGAGGTCCGAGCCATGCCGCGTCTCGTAGACAGATTTTTTCAGCTGCTTGAAGCCGTCATGGTGGTTTGCCTGGCCGGCATGTTCGTAATGGTGCTCGGCAACGTCATCTTGCGCGCCGGTTTCAACACCGGCATCGACGTCTCCGAGGAGCTGCCGCGCTTCCTGTTCATCTGGCTGACCTTCATCGGCGCCGTGGTGGCGATGCGCGAGAACCGGCACCTTGGCGTCGAC
>NZ_JBFUKO010000207.1:0-8293 GCF_056400805.1 Aminobacter sp. P4_H6_2 | reverse complement strand
TCGCAGCGCTGATGGACAGGCTCGGCATCAACGATGCGATCATCATCGGCCATTCGTTCGGCGGGGCGGTGGCAGCGACCTTTGCGCTCGAACACCCCGAGCGCACGCGGGGGCTCTTGTTCCTGTCGGCGGCGACGCATCCCTGGCCAGGTGGCGGCACCTCCTGGTACTACAGTGTCAGCGCCAAGCAGGTGGTGGGGCGTCTGTTTGCCGAAACGGTCGCCAATCCGGCCGGACTCATGCGAATCGATGCGGCGACAATCTGCGTTTTCTCGCCTAACAAGGTGCCAGATGGCTATGTCGACAAGGCCTCGATCAGGCTGGTGCTGCGGCCAAAGGCTTTCCGCGCCAACGCCATCGATGTCGAGGGGCTGTACCGCCACGTTTTGGCAACCGCGCCGCGCTACCCCACGATCAAGACACCGACAGTGGTGATCTCAGGTGATCACGACACTGTCGTTTATGAAGAGATCCATTCGATCGGCCTTGCCCGCGACATTCCTGATGCCGAGCTGGTCTGGGTGAAGAACCTCGGCCACAAGCCCGACTGGGTGGCGCCCGATCTTGTCGTGGCAGCGGTGGAAAGAATCGCCGGTCAGCCGCGCGACCTGCAGGCGGTTGCGCGGGCTGTCGAGGCGCGGATTGCGGGCGACGATTTTGGCACGGATATTTGTGTGAATGAAAAAGTTGGGGGAATAGGGCAGTAGGGCAATAAGAGCGGCTACTGCCTCACTCCCCTACTGCCCTAATCCCGTCTCTTACCTGCTTCCCTTGCCGTCCGGCCCGACATAGGCAATGCGCAGCATGTTGGTCGAGCCCGGCGTCCTGAGCGGCACGCCGGCAGTGATGATGACGCGGTCGCCGGCGGCGGCGAAACCCGAGTTGAAGGCGACGTTGCAGGCGCGCTCGACCATGTCGTCGAGATTGACCGCATCAGGCGAAACCACGCAATGCGTGCCCCACAACAGCGACAGGCGCCGCGCCGTGTCGAGGATCGGCGACAGCGCGATGATCGGCACCCGTGGCCGCTCGCGCGCGGCGCGCAGGCCGGTGGTGCCCGAAGCGGTGTAGGTGACGATCGCCGCAAGCTTCAGCGTCTCGGCGATTTCGCGCGCTGCAAGCGAGATGGCATCAGCACCGGTTGCTTCCGGCTGGGAACGCTGGGCATTGATGATGCCGGGATAGGTCGGGTCCTTTTCGACCTGCTGGGCGATGCGGTCCATCGTCGCCACCGACTCGACCGGATATTGGCCGGCAGCCGACTCGGCCGACAGCATGATCGCATCGGCACCTTCGAACACGGCGGTTGCCACGTCGGAGACCTCGGCGCGGGTCGGCACAGGTGCTGTGATCATCGATTCGAGCATCTGGGTGGCGACCACCACCGGCTTGCCGGCGCGGCGGGCGGCACGTGTGATCTGCTTTTGGATGCCGGGCACCGATTCGATCGGCATTTCGACGCCGAGGTCGCCACGGGCGACCATCAAGGCATCGGAGAGCTCGATGATCTCGGCCAGACGCGCAACGGCCTGCGGCTTTTCGATCTTCGACATCAGCAGCGCGCGCCCTTGAGCGATCTTGCGCGCTTCGGCGAGATCCTCGGGGCGCTGGATGAACGACAGCGCGACCCAGTCGACGCCGGTCTCAAGCACCGCGTCGAGGTCCCTGCGGTCCTTCTCGGTCAGCGCGCCGACCGGCAGGTCGGTGTCGGGCAGGCTGACGCCCTTCTTGTCGGAAATCTTGTTGCCGGCAACGACCGTGCAGACGATCGACTTTCCGTTGGTCTTTACCGCCCTCAATTCGAGCTTGCCGTCGTCGATCAGCAGGCGATGGCCTTCCTGCACCGACTTGAGGATCTCGGGATGCGGCAGGTGGACGCGGGCCGCTGTGCCGAGCTCGGGATTGTCGTCGAGCGTGAAGGTCTGGCCGACGGTCAGCTCTTCCTTGCCATTGGCAAACTTGCCGACACGCAGCTTGGGTCCCTGCAGGTCGGCGAGGATGCCGATCGGACGGCCGGCCTCGTCTTCGACCTTGCGGATGCGGGCGACAAGCGTGCGCATCGAATCGTGGTCGGTATGGCTCATATTGATGCGGAAGACGTCGGCGCCCGCATCGAAGAGCTTGCGGATCATGACCTCGTCGGACGAGGCAGGACCGAGAGTTGCGAGTATCTTGACCTTGCGGCTACGTCTCATTGAGCGTTCGTTCCCGAGGCGGCCGCATTGGCGCCCGTTGCGGGCTCGTCGGTGAGCTGGACCATCCAGTTCGCCTGTTCGCCCGTGTCGTATTCCTGGAAGCCGGCACGCTGGAAACCGCGCGCTACGCAGTCGGTGACGCCGGCGACCTTGAACTCTTTTTCAGCCACGCACATGTTGATGGGGCCATCCCAGCGTCCGCCGCGCTCGGCATCTTCTGCATAGAGATAATAAAACCTCGATGACAGCGGGCCTTCGATCAGCGTCTTGCAGGTGGAACCTTCGATGTGCCACCAGCCTTCGGTGATCCAGCCGGCCTTGGCACGGTAGCCGATGCCGACGCCGACAAGGCTCTGGGTAGCATTGCAGACCCTGAAATCGGCATGTGCCGGGGTTGCTGCGACTGACGTAAACAGCGGGATTGCCAAGCAAAGGAAGAGCAATGCGAAGGCTGAGCGTGCGCGCGGCCTTCCGGCAAATTCCATCCCCAAGCCCCTCTTCGACGAATTCTGCATTTTCTGGTGCCCTTTTCGGCAATGATCAGGCGCATGTCAACGCATGGCTGCGCGCTTATCCAATCGATTTAGATGCGCTTGGCCGGCATGATTTGCTGCCTCATCTGGCATATTCGAAAAAAGGTTGGCAAAACAACGGCGTTAGCACATATCCCCACATCAGGGACTGCCACGAAACTACACCGAAGCCCTGCCGAAGGACAAATTGCCGCCGATGACGCGAACAGCAATCTTTGCCCCTTTCGAGATCATCGAAGGCAACCGCAACAGGGGCCTGGTCCTTTTGTGCGACCACGCCCGCCGCGACCTGCCCGAGGAATATGGCGATCTCGGCCTCGCACCCGAGGAGTTCGACCGCCACATCGCCTACGACATCGGCGCCGAGCAGGTCACCCGCAAGCTCGCAGCGATCACCGGTGCGCCGGCGGTTCTGGCCAATTTTTCGCGGCTGCTGATCGACCCCAATCGCGGCGAGGATGACCCGACCCTGATCCGCCAGCTCTATGACGGCTCGGTCATTCCGGGCAATTATCCGATGTCTGGAGAAGAGCGCGAGCGCCGCCTCGACAATTTCTACCGGCCCTATCACGACGCGGTCGGCGCCATGGTCTCTTCGGTTCACAAACAGACCGGCACCGCACCCTTCATCTTGTCTGTACATTCCTTCACGCCCGTCATGCAGGGCCACGCCCGCCCCTGGCACGCGGGCGTGCTCTGGGACATGGACCACCGCGCCGCCTGGCCGCTGATCGAGATGCTGGCCGAAGACAAGGGGATCGTTGTCGGCGACAACGAGCCTTATGACGGCGCGTTGCGCGGCGACACCATGTTCCGTCACGCCATCGTCAACGGCTTTGCCCATGCGCTGATCGAAATCAGGCAGGACCTGATCGGCGACGACAAGGGAACCACCGATTGGGCCAATCGCCTCGCCCCCATCGTTGACGCGATCAATCGCCGTGCCGATATACATGAGGTCAAGCAATTCGGCTCGCGCACCGGGCCGTTGTGATGGAGACGACGATGGCCCAACTCAGCGAAACCCAGCAGCGCGATTTCGAGGCCGCCGCCTTCCGCCGCTTGCGGGAGCATCTGCGCGAGCGCAGCGACGTGCAGAACATCGACATGATGAACCTCACCGGTTTCTGCCGAAATTGCCTTTCCAACTGGTACCGTGACGCGGCCTCCGAGGCCGGCGTCGAGCTGTCCAAGGACGCCTCGCGCGAGATCGTCTACGGCATGCCTTATGCCGAGTGGCAGGCCAAGCACCAGCTGGAGGCGACCGACGCGCAGAAGGCAGCCTTCGAGGCCAGCCGGCCCAAGGACCATTGACGCAGAATCTGTGGCGGCGTGTCAGCTGCGCCGCCACGTCCCCTTGACCCTCTTGCCATCATGAGGCATCGAACCGGCCGAAATGCCCTTGGCGCGCCGAGTCGCGCTTTCCCATTCACCTTTGCCCCAGTCAGATTGCGGAGTGCCCCATGGCCGACGAAATTACAGATACCAGCCAGACTGTTGCCGCCGGCCAGTTGCGCGCCTTCATCGAGCGCATCGAGCGTCTTGAGGAAGAAAAGAAGACCATCTCCGACGACATCAAGGACGTCTATGCCGAAGCCAAGGGCACCGGCTTCGACACCAAGGCGCTCCGCACGCTGATCCGCCTGCGCAAGCAGGACCAGGCCGAGCGCGACGAGGCCGAGGCGATCCTCGACCTGTACAAGGCAGCTCTTGGAATGGTGTGACCCGGCCATCAGCTCTCCGCGTGTCCGTGACGACACGCGGAGGCTGCGCAGTGGCAGACATCGCAGTTGAGACTTAAGGGCACCAAGACATCGTTTGATGGCGTGGCGCTCTACGTCACGCCATCAAACTAACCTGCTCCCTACCACTTCACCCTGAAGCCGGCGGTGCCGGCAAGGGCATAGCTGTCGCCGAAGTTTTCGAGCGAGCTGTTGACCGAGACCTCGCCATAGAGCGAATATTTGTCGTCGTCCCAGTTGTAGGAGCCGCCGAGCCCGAGCCCACCCCACAACCTGTCGGGACGGGTCTCAAAGCTGGTGCCCGAGACGTCAACTTGGGTGGCGTCGAGCATTTGATAATAGATGTTGGCGATGCCGTAGAGATGTCTGCGGCGCGTTTTACCTTCATCATCCTTCCAGTTGTGATCGCGGTCGGCTGAGATGCCGAGCCTGCCGATCAGGCTGTCACCACTTCCAAGCGAGATGTTGGCACCGAACACATCGGTGAAACTGGAGAAGTCGACATTGGCGTAGATCAGTTGGGCTTGCGGCGTTATCGCCCAGCTGTCGTTGAGGTCGATCTTCTTGCCTGTTTCGATCGACAGCGCATAACCAAAGCCACCATTGCCGTCGATGAGGGTTGGCGTCAGCAGGCCTCGGGCCTTCGAGGTCAGGTCGCTATTGAACCAAGTCAGCGATGCCTGGCCGTCGACATAAAAGCCGTTCTGGTCATACCAGGTCAGCGTGCCGCCGAACCCACCACCTGTGGTGTCGATGTCGCCATCGCCAAAAAACGAGGTGACGTCGCTCGAGGCCTGGCCGAGATGCACCGTGACGCCGCCGATCAGCTTCGAGCCGTCCTCGGCTTCGTGCAGCAGACCGTCGAGGCCAGCCTGCAGCCGCCATACATTGGTGTCGTAGTCGGTGCCTGAGGTGGTTGAAGCGGGTTCGATACTGATATGGCTGCCTTCGATGCGGCCCCAGATCGCCCGCTGGTCCTCGATCAACACACCTTTGCCGTCGGATCCGGCGTAATATTGCGCCTGTTCGCTTGAAACAGGGCATTGGAAGTTTTTCGAGGCGTCCTTGCAGAACACCGTCTCGGGTGCGGGTTCGTTCCAGTAGCGGTTGCCGACACGCTGCTGCAGCGTCGGTACGGTGTTGAGTGCCAGAAGATGCTGCGGATAGACCTCGTAGAGCGGAACGCCCGGTTGATAACGCGGCTTCGGCGGTGGTGGTGGGGTCGGGCCGGGAGGCGTCGGCACAATCTGCGAACGAAGGTACCAGTCGCTGTCGGCAGGATCGGTGACGCCGTTGTGGAACAGTGTGTAGGCATAAGCACCGCCGACCACCGCCGGCTGGCCGTCCTTGGTGACGTAATTGCCGCGTAGGACAAACGAAGCGTCAGCCGTCGTTCCGCCATTGGTGGCGTCGACCACCTTGATGCCGTCGGAAAGCGTCAGGGCACCCGGACCGGTGGCGTTTCTGACGGCAAGCGTGGTGTTTCCCGTTGCGGTGCCGCCGTCGATGACGAGCATGTCCGACGGTGACCCGTCAGCACCAAGGAAGGTGTTGAACGCAAGCGTACCGCCTTGGCCGAAATAGTTCTGCGTCGTCAACGTCTTGTAGCTCGATAGCAGCGCCGGATCGCCGACAGGTGGGGTATAACCGATGAGGCTCGCGTCATTCGTCAGGTTAGTGACGTTCGAATTGCCCGTCATCGTCCACACCGAGCCGGCGATGAGGGATACATTCGACGTGCTCAATGCATCCGTTATCGCTGCACCGCTGATCGTCGACGGATCGATCGTGATATTGGCAACTGTCGGGTTGGTCGCGTCGGGCGAGGTTACATGCAGCCAAAGGCCGTTGTTGATGACGGCTGTCGAATTGTTGAAAGCTACATTCGCCGTACCGCCAGTGGCTAAGATCGAGGCTCCGTGGGGGCTGGCCAGCGTCACCTGGGTCAAGCTTGCAGTCTGCGTGCTAGCCGCTGGGCCAGTCACGGACAGGCCGCTTGCGCCGTCGCCATTGGCTGTCAACTCGCTGTTGGAGAGGCTGAGCATGGCGCTGTCGTCCACGACCGCGCCATGAGCGTTGGCGCCGCTGGTGGTGACACGAACAGCCGTGGCTATGATCGAAGACCCTGCGTTGCTGGCATGGAGACCGAAGCCGTTGTCTCCGGTCGTGGTGATTTCGGTATTCGACACTTCCGCTTTCGAAGCCAACTTGACACTGACGCCGCTGCCAACGCTGTCGATGGTGCCGTTCTTGAACGTTGCCTGCGCCCCGGAACTGAGGTTGACCCCGTTCCCGCTGGCGTTCACGATGACACCGTCTGCCTGTAGGAGTGCCGAGTTCGATGCGTTGAAGGCATGGTCGGAGCTTCCCTGAAGCGCCGTGATCGATCCCCCTGTCATATTGATAGTGCCGTTGTCGGCGAACACCCCCAAGGCATTGCCGCCGGTTGCGGTGAGATGGACGTTGCTTGCAGCAATGGATCCGCCATTGGCGACGCGAAGCGCGCTGTTCACGCTGGTGATCGTACCGCCGTTGATGGTGATCTGGGCCTGATCTGTTGCGCCCACGCCGAACGAGCCGAAATTGGTCGCGTTGACGACGATGCTTGAGGCTAGAATGCTTGAGCCGAGGCCCGACGCCGCGAGGCCCGTCGAGTCCTGGCCCGTCGTGTTGATGGTCGCGCTGGAGATCATAATCGTGCCGCCGGTCGTAGCCACGGCGCCATGCGCTCCGGTCCCACTGGTCGCAATGCTTCCGCCGGTGAAATTCAGTTGAGCACCTGTCTCGGCATTGATTCCAATACCGACGCCGGTCACCGCGACGTCGCTTGCCGTGACTGTCGATCCGGTGGTGGAATTGAGCCCCATACTGTTGGCGTTGGACGTGTCTATCGTGCCGCCTGTCAGCGTGATCGTGCTGCCGTTGGCGGCGACGGCACCGCTGGATGTCGGTCCCCGCGTCACGATGGCGAGGTTGGTGCCGGTGATCGTGCCGACATCGGCCGATAAGGCGTTCGCGAGGCTGCCGGTGGTGGTCAGCGAACTGTTGCTGAGCACGATCTGGCCGTTCGCCTCGACCCGGCCGACAAAGGCGCGATCACCACCTGTCGCCATGGTCAGGCCACTGCCGGTGATCAGGCTTGGCGTGCCGGCATTCACCCCAGTCGAAAACAATATGTAGCCGAACTGGCCGAAGGCACCGCTGGAGTAGGTCGTGGCCGGAAACGAGGCGCTTGGGACGGCGACCTGCGCGCCATTGGTGGCCGAGACCGCCTGGGAATATGCCGAAGATGCACCGCCAAGCAGCGCCGAGACGCCAGTAATGCACAACAAGGCCAAGGCGGTAGAGGCCAAAGGCCCGTCTGCGACAATTATTCGACGGCCAGATCGATAGGGCAAAAGATCAAGGCGCACGACTATTTCCGTCGTTTACCGCCCAAAACGCCCAGCTCAGGGTGCGCCTGAAGCTGGGCGTCCAGACCATTTCTCGATCAAAAGATTGGGGCAAATGGCTGCTGTACACGGAATTGTCTCCGAGTCCGCCCAACAGCCCAACATTAGCGTGCACGTATGTTTTAACGCACGCAAGCAATCCGGACGTTGGGGAAGCTACTTCGATGGATGGGTGTTGCTTTTAGGCAATTGCTAACAATTGCTAACCAAAGCCGTCGCGTCGAATGGACAAGGCGGCCCAGTCCGAGTCGAATTGCTTTATCCAACAGATCGGACCAACCACTCAATCCTGTGAAGGATCTAGAAACACCAGTTTCTGGTCTTTTGTTGTCATTTTACGTTTGATCAATTGCCGATGCATTGCAACACGG
>NZ_JBFUKO010000206.1:0-8299 GCF_056400805.1 Aminobacter sp. P4_H6_2 | reverse complement strand
CGAAGGACGCACTTGGGACAAAATAAAAAGCCGGGGCGCGAACCCCGGCTTTTTCGATTCTGGTTCAGTGGCTTGAAGGCCGCTGCTCGCTGGCTGGATTAGCCGACGACTTCGGTATCGGAGAACCAGTAGCGGATCTCCTGGGCTGCGGTCTCAGGAGCGTCCGAGCCGTGCACCGAGTTTTCGCCGATCGACAGCGCGTGGACCTTGCGGATGGTGCCTTCGTCGGCGTTGGCCGGGTTGGTGGCGCCCATCACTTCGCGGTTCTTGGCAATTGCGTTTTCGCCTTCGAGAACCTGGACGATCGTCGGGCCGGACGTCATGGTATCGACCAGTTCGCCGAAGAAGGGGCGTTCCTTGTGGACGGCGTAGAAGCCTTCGGCCTCGCGGCGGCTCATCCATACGCGGCGGGACGCCACGACGCGCAGGCCGGCATCCTCAAGCATCTTGGTGACGGCGCCGGTCAGGTTGCGCTTGGTCGCGTCCGGCTTGATCATCGAAAATGTGCGTTCGATCGCCATGATAGGTCCTTGTGATCTGGGGATTTGCAGTGTGGCGGGCTCTATACAGGCCGCCCGCCGCATTGCCAAGGGGGCAAGGCAGCGGCCTACGCGGCTGCCGGCACGCGTTGTCCCAGACCATCATGGAGATCGAGGCAGCGGCCGAACCATTCGGCGATCGGGTCAGCGTCGTCGAGCAGTCTGAAGGGGGTAGCGATGCGGGCCCACTGGAAGGCAGAAAACACGATGTAATCGGCAAACAGCGGCCCGTTGCCACCGATCCACGGTTGGTAGGTCAGCATGCTGCGCAGCGGATCGAGCGAAGCTCTGAAGGTGTTGAGCCCGGCGTCGCGTGCCGCACTCACCTCTTCCAGCGTCTTGCCGTAGCGCGTTTCCCGGCTCTGGCGGAAATAGGCGCCATTGGCTTCATCTTGCATGGCGTGAAGTGCGGCGAGCGCTGTGACACCGAGATAGGGGTGCACTGTCAGCTGCGACCAGCGTTCGATGAAACGGGCATGCGCTTCACCGCCCTTGCCGCCAAACAGCGTCGGCCGGTCCGGATAGGCCTCTTCGAGATAGAGCGCGATGGCAAAAGAATCCGCGATCACCTTGTCGCCGTCACGGATGACGGGGATGGTCTTTGAACTGCCGTTTTCGATGGCGGGCACTTCGAGGAAACGGGTCGGCACCGCCCGGTAGTCGAGCCCTTTGTGAGCCAGCGTCATCGCCACCTTCCAGCAATGCGGGCTGAACGGACGTGCCGGATCGCGGCCGACGAGGTCGTAGAAGAGAATGGTCATTGGCGGTAATTCCCGATGGGCTGTAGTAAGTGGGCAGTGATTTTCGAAGCACCGAAGGATGACAGATGAAGCAGCATTTCATGATGTTGGCCGCTTACAATCAATGGGCCAACGAACGGATTTACGAGGCCGCCGCCGATCTGGACGTGGCGGAGTATGAAGCTGACACCGGTGCGTTCTTCAAGTCGATGAAAGGCACACTCAACCATCTCTTGGTGGCTGATCGGGTCTGGCTGAAACGCTTCACGGGCGAGGGCGATGCGCCGTCGTCGCTGGACACGATCGTTCACGCCGATTTCGCAAAGCTCCGGGCAGTGCGGCAGGCCGAAGACAAGCGCATCGTGCAGTGGATTGGCTCGCTCACCGACAAGGCATTTGCCGGGCGCTTCACCTACATGACAATTACGGACATGCGCACGATTTCACAAAGGCTCGCACCCGCGCTCACTCATCTCTTCAATCATCAGACACATCATCGTGGGCAGGCGCACATGATCCTGACGGTGCTTGGGCGAGAATCCGTCGGGCTCGACCTCATCTATTTCCAGCGGACGGAAGACGGCAGGGCATTTGCCTAAACTCAGGCCGGATACTTTTCGGACAACGAACGTCCTGTCATGAGCTGTCTGGATCATAGGATCGGGAGGTGGCTTGCCTTGCCTTCGGCTGGTATCTCAGCCAGACGATATGGCGACGCCACGGCCGCTGTGCTGGGGTGCAGGCACTTTCGAAACGCGGAGAATTCATTGCGCGCCTATGGCGAAAAGACCGGCCAGGCAATCGTGCTGCTGCTCATTGCGGGCTCCGGCATGGTGGCGATCGCGCGTGGCATGAGCCTGACCTTCCTCGCTATCCGGCTCCAGCAGGATTTCGGGCTCAGCCCGGCCATGATCGGCGTGCTGATCGGCGCGGGGCCATTGTTGGGCGCCACTGTCAGCCCCTTTGCCGGGACGATCTCCGATCGCATCGGCCGCCGCGTCGTGCTGACGACGGCTTTGCTGTTTGCCGGTCTGGGGCTTGTCGGTCTGGGCCTGGCACAGTCAGTCGCGGCCTTTGCGCTGGCTCATATCGTCTCGTCGGTTTCCGCCGCCGTCTATGAGCCGGTGTCGCGTGCGCTGATGAGCGATGCTGCACCCGAAAAACTTCGGCTGAAGATGTTTTCGTGGCGCTATCTGGTGATCAATGCCGGCTGGGCCATCGGCCCGATGATCGGCCTTGCCATCGGCGCCAACTCGCCGCTTCCCTTCGTCATCGCCGGCGTCGTCCATTTCGCTTTTTCGGCAGCGATCTTCATCATTGTTCCCAACATGCCTGCCAGCCGCAATGGCGAGCAGGCTGCGGTTCAGGCCCCTGGATTCCGCAGGCTGGGTGCGGCGCTGCGCGACCGCCGGTTGCTGTTTTACGTTGGCGGAGGAACGCTGCTGATGGCTGTCTACGGCCAGTGGTCGGTGACGCTATCGCAATATCTGACCACCAATCTTGCCGACGGCATGAAGATATTCGCCTGGCTGGTGACCACCAACGCGACGGTGGTTGTGCTTGCCACAGCACCCGCCCGGATGCTGATCGAAAAGATCGGACCGCTTCGCGCGATGGTTTTGGGCTGCCTGCTGTTCCTCGGCGGCGAGATTGGTTTTGCCGTTGCTACAAGTGCCACGATGCTGATCGGTTTCATGGTGCTGTTCACCATTGGCGAGGTGCTGGTCGTGCCGGCGGAATATGTGCTGGTCGACAAGATCTCCAACGACGACAATCGCGGCGCCTATTTTGGCGCGCACTCGTTGTGCTCGGTCGGCAATTTTCTCGGACCGTTGCTTGGCGGCCTGGCGCTTGGAGCATTGGGCGGACCGGGCATGTTCGTGCTCTTCGCCATCCTGGCGGCTGGCAGCGCTGTGTTGTTTGCTATCGGGTATGCCTCACCGCCGCCGGCGTCACTCGACGGACCGGCCGTCGATGCCGTGGGCGAACTCGCCGGAGACGTGCTGCACCGTACCCGCAGACCCGCTTTCGCCTGAAAGCAGTGCGCCAGGGGCGTTTTCGACCGCGCGTTGTGCCTGATAGGTACCGTGCGCCCTTGCCATTGCCGCAACTCTCCGCCAAAACCGCCACGCCATGCTCATAATCAATGATCTCTCCCTCCGCATTGCCGGACGTCTTCTCCTCGACCACGCGTCGTTGACCCTGCCTGCCGGGACCAAGGCGGGCTTGGTCGGGCGCAACGGTACCGGCAAGACCACGCTGTTCAAGGCGATCACCGGCGACTTCAGCTCCGAAACCGGCAACATCAGCCTGCCCAAGAACACGCGTATCGGCCAGGTGGCGCAGGAAGCGCCCGGCACCGAGGAGCCGCTGATCGAGATCGTGCTCAAGGCCGATGTCGAGCGCGCAGCACTGCTGGCCGAAGAGCTTACGACGACCGATCCGCACCGAATCGCCGAGATTCATATTCGCCTTGCCGACATCGATGCCCATTCGGCCGAATCCCGTGCGGCGACAATTCTTGCCGGCCTCGGCTTCGACGACGCGGCGCAAAGGCGCCCGGCTTCGTCTTTTTCGGGCGGCTGGCGCATGCGCGTCGCGCTTGCAGCCGTGCTGTTTGCCGAGCCCGATCTTCTGCTGCTCGACGAGCCGACCAACTATCTCGACCTTGAAGGCACGCTGTGGCTCGAGAACTATGTCTCGAAATATCCGCACACCGTTCTGCTGATCAGCCATGATCGCGACCTGCTTAACCGCGCCGTCAATTCGATCGTCCATCTCGACCAGAAGAAGCTGACCTTCTGGCGCGGTGGCTACGACCAGTTCGAGCGCCAGATCGCCGAGCAGCGCGAGTTGCAGGAGAAGGGCCGCGTCAAGCAGGACGCAGCGCGCAAGCACCTGCAGTCCTTCGTCGACCGCTTCCGCGCCAAGGCATCCAAGGCCCGCCAGGCGCAGTCGCGCATCAAGGCGCTGGAAAAGATGAAGCCGATCTCGGCGCTTGTTGAGGACAATGTTCGGCCGTTCAGCTTCCCCGAGCCGGTGAAGACGGTGGCTTCGCCGATTGTGGCACTCAACGCCGTCAGCGTCGGCTACCAGCCGGGCAGCCCGATCCTGAAGAAGATGACTTTGCGCATCGATGCCGACGATCGCATCGCGTTGCTCGGCGCCAACGGTAACGGCAAGTCGACTTTCGCCAAGCTTCTGGCTGGACGGCTGAAGGCTGATACGGGTTCAGTGACAATCGCGCCTGGTCTCAAGGTCGCGATCTTCGCCCAGCACCAGCTCGACGACCTGAGGCCGGATGAAAACGCCTATGAGCACGTGCGCCGGCTGATGCCGGATGCGCCGGAATCGAAGGTGCGCGCTCGTGTCGCCCAGTTCGGTCTCGCCACCGACAAGATGAACACCGCCGCCAAGGACCTGTCCGGCGGTGAAAAGGCGCGTCTGCTGATGGGCTTGGCCGCCTTCGATGGGCCGAACCTGTTCATCCTCGACGAGCCGACCAACCATCTCGACATCGACAGCCGCGAAGCGCTGATCCTTGCGCTCAACGAATTCCCGGGCGCTGTGATCCTGGTCTCGCATGACCGCCACCTGCTCGAAGCGACGGCCGACCGGCTGTGGTTGGTCAAGGACGGCAGCGTCAATCCCTATGACGGCGACCTTGAGGACTACAAGACGCTGGTGACGGGCGTGTCTGGCGATCGCAGGGAACGTCGCGAGGCGGACAAGGCCTCCAAGGCCGACCGCCGCCGCGAGGCCGCCGCGCGCCGTGCCTCCATGGAGCCGCTGGCCAAGGAGATCCGCGCCACCGAGGCCCTGATGGACCGCATCCGCAAGCGCGCCGACGCCATCGAGGATCAGCTTGCTGATCCGAAGCTGTACGAGAAGGATCCCACGACGGCGACGCAGCTTGCCAAGGAGCGCTCTCAGCTTGCCGCCCAGCTCAACGGTCATGAGGAAAAATGGCTTGCGATGTCGGCGGAATATGAAGAAGGCATCGCGGAGTAGGGGCTTATTCCGCGAGTCTATTGCAACAGAGATGTTTCCAGGTGCTGTCGGGCCGGACTGGCGCGACAGGCCAACATTCCACATCTTGTGGCGATGTTGGTCTGTTGGCCGCGATCAGTCGTCGAAGATCACCTGTTCCCTGACCTCGCGTGCGTTGCGCGCATATTCGGCAACCACGGCTTCCCTCGGGCCTTCCGACGAGTTCAGGACGATGTCTCGAAACTTGTCCCACGGAAAATGCGCTCGGGGTCATCACGCCGGTCCGGATCCAGCTTGGCTTGGGAAACGATATACTTCAGGTTTGGATACTTCTCCTAGCAATACCTGACGATCTGTGCTGTGGCGGCCACCTGCCAATCTGAATATCGGTCGCTCGATGCCACGGTGTTCACGATCTCTATCCCGAGCGAGTAGTCGTTGACGCCTTGCTCGCCGAAATAAACGTCCTGGTGGGAAGCCGAGTTGCGGACGTGCCAGGCGCGACGTGCCTCGTGGCAGGTGGCCCATACATTCTTGCCATGTGCGGCCTCATTCTCGTCAGGGACCAGCCAGTGGAAGCTTGCGCTTCTCGATTTGATGACGGAGACCGCGCCTTCAGATGAAGAGCCGGCGGTTGCATGGATGACGACAGCCCTGATGCCGGTAATGGGATCGACATTGCGCCTGGTTGAGGCTGAAAGGGCGTATGGAATGATGCCTGGGTACCATTCCTCGTCCAACCTGACGTTGGATGGTGCCGAATTGCTGGGAAGATTGAATTGGTATGTCCTTGGATCTGCGGCCTGAAAACCTCCCTAACTGGTGTCTGAGAAGGGTTGCAATCGCTGATTGTTCAGGTGCCAAATATGTTATTATAGATTGCAGACTGGCTTTTGTCGACATCCTAAGGTTGTTATCGCCCAGTGTGTGTTGACTGGACATTGGCGAGCGAACATCTCTATGTCTCGCTGACGCAAATCCCGATACGGTCGGCACATGAACACCCATACCAAAATTCGCATCGGCCATTCGRCCTGCCCGCATGATTGCCCTTCGACCTGCGCGCTCGAAGTCGAGCTGCTCGACGGCAAGACGATCGGCCGCGTGCATGGTGCCAAGGACAACAGCTACACCGCCGGCGTCGTCTGCGCCAAGGTTGCCCGCTACGCCGACCGCGTCCACCATCCCGACCGTCTGCTGAAGCCGCTTATCCGAGCCGGCGCCAAGGGCGACGGCAACTGGAAGGAAGCGAGTTGGGAAGCCGCACTCGATCTGGTCGCCGAAAAATTCATCGCCGCCGAGGCGAAGCTCGGCTCCGAGACGGTGTGGCCCTATTTCTACGCTGGTACCATGGGGCTGGTGCAGCGCGACGGCATCGAGCGATTGCGCCACGCCAAGAAATATTCCGGTTTCTTCGGCTCGATCTGCACCAATCTGGCCTGGACCGGCTATGTGATGGGCACCGGCTCGCTCCGCGGTTCCGACCCGCGTGAGATCGCCAAGTCCGACTGCGTCGTGATCTGGGGCACCAATGCGGTGGTCACCCAGGTCAATGTGATGACCCATGCCATCAAGGCGCGCAAGGAACGCGGCGCCAAGATCGTGGTCATCGACATCTACGAGAATGCGACCCTGAAGCAGGCTGACATGGGTCTGGTGCTGAGGCCTGGCACGGACGCTGCGCTGGCCTGCGCGGTCATGCATGTGCTGTTCAGGGAAGGCATGGCCGACCGTGCCTATCTCGAAAAATACACTGACGATCCCAAGGGGCTGGAAGCGCATCTCAGCGACAAGACGCCGGAATGGGCAGCTCGGATCACCGGCCTTGCGGTCGAGGAGATCGAGGCCTTCGCCCGGCTGGTCGGCACGACGAAAAAGACCTTCTTCCGCCTTGGCTACGGTTTTTCGCGCCAGCGCAACGGCTCGGTCAACATGCATGCCGCGCTGTCGATCCCGGCGGTGACGGGTGCCTGGCAATATGAGGGCGGCGGTGCTTTCCATTCCAATTCCGGCGTGCTGAAGCTCAACGGCGAGCTTCTCGAAGGCACCCGCATGCGTAATCCCAACATCCGCTATCTCGACCATTCGCGCATCGGCCCTGTGCTGATGAACCAGGAAGACGCGCTGTATGGCGGCCCGCCGGTGACCGCACTGCTGATCCAGAATACCAATCCGATGAATGTCGCGCCCGAGCAGCGGCTGGTGAAGCAGGGTTTTCTGCGCGAGGACCTGTTCACTTGTGTGCACGAGCAGTTCATGACCGACACGGCCAAGCTCGCCGATGTCGTGCTGCCGGCGACGATGTTTTTGGAACATGACGACATCTACAAGGGTGGCGGCAACCAGCACATCACGCTTGGGCCCAAGCTGATCGACCCGCCGGAAGGGCCGCGCACCAACCACTATGTCATCGAGGAGCTGGGCAAGCGGCTGGGCGTGTCGCATCTGCCGGGTTTCGGCATGACCGAGCGCCAGCACATCGACGTCATGCTGGAGAAAAAGGGCCTTGGCGATTTCGACTCGTTCAGGGAACAAAAGTGGGCCGACTTGCAGCCGGAGTTCGAGGACGCGCATTTTCTCAAAGGGTTTGGCCATGCCGACGGCAAGTTCCGCTTCAAGCCGCAGTGGAATGGCGGGGCGGCACCCAACAAGCCGCCGAAAAGCATGGGCATCTTCGGCCCCGTGGCGCAGTTGCCGGAATTCCCCGACCATGTCGACCTGATCGAGGTGGCTGATGCCGAACACCCGTTCCGGCTGGCGACCTCGCCGGCGCGCAACTTCCTCAACTCCACCTTCGCCGAAACCCCTGTGTCACGCGAGAAGGAGGGACGCCCGGAGCTTCTGATCCACTCTGAAGACGCAGCCGAGCTAGGCCTGTCATCGGGCGACCGTGTCGAGATCGGCAACAAGCGCGGCGAAGTCGTGCTGCATGTCAGACTCTTCGACAAGATCAAGCGCGGCGTGGTCATTGCCGAGGGCATCTGGCCGAATTCGGATCATGAGCGCGGCGAGGGCATCAATGTCCTGACT
>NZ_JBFUKO010000205.1:0-8318 GCF_056400805.1 Aminobacter sp. P4_H6_2 | reverse complement strand
GGCCCAAGGCCGACCTCGACGCGGCAATCGAGGCGATAGTGGGCATCGCCGGCTTCGTTTCGACCCATGCCGAGGTGATCGAGGAACTCGACATCAATCCGCTGATCGTTTGCGGGCAAGGGCAAGGCGCGTGGATCGCCGATGCCTTGCTTGTTACTCGTGAAGCTTCGTAGGAGGGAAAAATGTCCGACGTCGTCAAAACCCGCCGCGAGGGCGTTATCCTCGAAGTCACGCTCGACCGGCCGAAGGCCAACGCCATCGACCTCAAGACCTCGCGGGAAATGGGCGAGGCCTTCAAGGCGTTTCGCGACGATCCCGCGTTGCGCGTCGCCATCGTAAAAACGGCCGGGGACAAATTCTTCTCGGCCGGCTGGGACCTCAAGGCCGCCGCAAATGGCGATGCGGTCGACGGCGATTATGGCGTCGGCGGTTTTGCCGGCCTGCAGGAACTGCGCGACCTCAACAAGCCGGTGATCGCCTGCGTCAACGGCATGGCTGTCGGCGGCGGCTTCGAACTGGCGCTGTCCTGCGACCTGATCTACGCCTCCGATCATTCGAGCTTCGCTTTGCCCGAGATCAAGGCCGGAACGCTGGCGGATGCTGCAACCATCAAGCTGCCCAAGCGCATTCCTTACCATGTCGCCATGGACCTTTTGCTTACTGGCCGCTGGATGGATGTCGCCGAGGCGCATAGCTGGGGGCTGGTCAACGAGGTGCTGCCGGCCGACAAGCTCGAGGATCGTGTCTGGGAGGTCGCGCGCCTGCTTGCCGGCGGTCCGCCGCTGGTGTTTGCCGCGATCAAGGAAGTGGCGCGCGCTGCCGAAGTCATGGGCTTCCAGGAGACGATGAATCGCATCACCAAGCGCCAGTTCCGCACGGTCGACGAACTTTATGCCTCGGATGACAACCTTGAGGGCTTTCGCGCGTTTGCCGAGAAGCGCGACCCGGTATGGAAGGGGAAGTGAGGTAAGGTTTGCTCCCATGACCGACTACGCCAAACTCATCGACGCCGAGACTTGGGCGTTCATCGAGCGGACCAATTCATATTATCCGCCCGACACGATCGATTACACCATCGCCCAGCAGCGCGAGATCTACGATCGCATGTGCCGCGAGTTTTTCGCTGGCTACCCAGAAGGGGTTGCGGCCGAGACGACGAGCGTCGCCACGTCGACGCACGACATTCCCATCCGCGTCTATCGGTTGGCCGGCAGGAAGCCGGCGGCCGTCGTGGTCTATTTCCATGGCGGAGGGTTCATCCTCGGCGGGCTCGACAGTCATGACGATGTCTGTGCCGAGTTGTGCGGTAGGACGGGCTTTGAAGTGGTTTCGGTCGACTATCGGTTGGCCCCGGAGCACCGCCATCCAGCAGCCTTCGACGATGTCCTGAAGGCCTTCGAATGGGCGACAGCCGTCTACGACCTGCCCATCGTGCTTGCCGGCGATAGTGCCGGCGGCAATCTGGCCTCCGCTGTCAGCCACGCCACGCGCGGCCATGTACGAAAGCCCATTGGCCAGGTGCTGATCTATCCCGGCCTCGGCGGCGACCAGTCGCGCGGCTCCTATGTCAAGCATGCCGAAGCGCCGATGCTGACGGTGCGCGACCTTCATTTCTACCAGGACGTCCGCACCGGCGGCGAAGACCGCACCGGCGACATCACCATGTCGCCGCTCGCCGACGGCGACTTCGCCAATCTGCCGCCGACGTTGATCGTCACCGCCGAATGCGACCCGCTGTCGTCGGACGGCGAGGCCTATGGCGAGCGTGTCGTCGCGGCTGAAGGTCAGGCGTTCTGGTGCGAGGAGCCGGGGCTGGTGCATGGCTATCTCCGCGCCCGCCACACGGTCGGCCGTGCCCGCGAAAGCTTCGCCAGGATCGTGGATGCGGTGGGGGTGCTGGGGCGAGGGGAATGGGTGTGGTGAGCTACTTCGACAGGCGTGCGCCGATGTCCATGCGCTGATGAGGAATGCGGACCACGTCGATGGTTTCGCCCATGGCACGATAGACGATGAAATGCGAGCCGATGCTCAGCTTGTGATAGCCGGACCTGATGTCCGCGAGTGAGCGACCCTTGCGACGGCCTGCGGCGAGCTCGGTGCATGAGCCATGTATCTGCAGGACATACTGGTCGGCTTGATCTGCGCTCCACGTTTCAGCGGTGTAGCGCCAGATCAGCTCGAGATCCGTTTCGGCTGCCGGAGAAAAGATCAGCCGCTTAGCGGCCATGGCCGGCACGCATCCGGCCCAAGAATTTCTCGATGTTCAGCGGCGCGGACGGGCCGCTTTCCTCGCCTTCGATGATGGCCGCGCGCAGCTGTGCCACCTGCAATTCGTGCTCTTCCAATAGCCGGAGCCCAGCGCGTACCACCTCGCTGGCCGAGCTGTAGCGGCCATCTTCAACCTGTCTCTCGACGAAATCCGAGAAGTGGTGGCCGAGGGAAATGGACGTGTTTTTGTTCATGGGGCAATAATACCAAAAATTGGTATTATTGCCCATAAGCTCAGTTCCCAGCACTTTCCATGCGCCGGCCCTTGATCGCCTTTTCCAGCCAGCCGATTTCCATTTCCGGCACCGACGACAAAAGCAGGTCCGTATAGGCATCGAAAGGCGGCTTCAGCACCTCGGATTTCGGCCCGTAGCGCACCACCTCGCCGCGATACATCACCGCGATGGAATCGGCGATCGACTTCACCGTTGCCAGATCATGGGTGATGAAGAGATAAGCGACGCCTTCCTCCGCCTGCAGGTCGAGCAAAAGCTTGAGGATACCGTTGGCGACCAGCGGGTCGAGCGCGCTCGTCACCTCATCGCAGATGATCAGCCTGGGCTTGGCGGCGAGCGCACGGGCAATACAGACGCGCTGCTTTTGCCCGCCTGAAAGCTCGGCTGGATAGCGGTCGGCAAAACCGCGCCCCATCTCGATCTTGTCGAGCAGTTCGGCGACACGTTTGTCGCGCTCGGAGCCCCTCATGCCGAAATAAAACTCCAGCGGCCGGCCGATGATGGTGCCCACCGTCTGGCGCGGGTTCATCGCGACGTCCGCCATCTGGTAGATCATCTGCAGCTCGCGCAGGTCGTCCTTGGTGCGATCGGCGAGGCGATTGGCGAGCGTGCGGCCGGCAAAGGTGATGCTGCCTTGCTCGGGCGGCAAAAGGCCGGTGATGGCGCGTGCCAGCGTCGATTTGCCGGAGCCGGATTCGCCGACAACGGCCAGCGTCTGGCCGGGCAGGATGTCGACCGAGGCGTTCTTCAACACCTTGATCTTGCCGCCGCCATAGGCGGCCGTGATGTTCCTCACCGACAAGAACGGGATAGCACCGGGCTGCTTTTCCTCGTGCTCGATCTCATGCACCGAAACCAGCGCACTGGTGTATTCTTGGCGCGGCTCCTTGATGATCTGGCGCGTTCCGCCCCATTCGACCAGCTTGCCGTGCCTCAGCACCATGATCTCGTCGGAGACCTGGGCAACCACGGCGAGGTCGTGGCTGATGTAGAGGGCGGCGACGCCGGTGTCGCGGATGGCGTCCTTGATCGCTGCCAGCACATCGATCTGGGTGGTCACGTCGAGCGCTGTCGTCGGCTCGTCGAAGACGATCAAATCGGGCTCTGAGCACAGCGCCATGGCCGTCATGGCGCGCTGGAGTTGACCACCCGAGACCTGATGGGGAAAACGCTTGCCGATGTTTTCGGGGTCGGGAAGGCTGAGCTTCTTGAACAGGGCCACCGCGCGCTTCTCCGCTTCGGCTCTGGTCGCCACGCCGTGCAGGATCGATGCTTCCACCACCTGGTCCATCAGCCGATGCGCGGGGTTGAAGGCGGCGGCCGCCGACTGCGCGACGTAGCAGACCTCGCGCCCACGAAGCGCGCGGATGCCTTGCGTGCTGCCCTTGCGGATGTCGCGGCCGTTGAGAATGATCTCGCCGCCTGTGATCTTCACCCCACCACGGCCATAGGCCATGGCCGACAGGCCGATGGTCGATTTGCCGGCACCAGATTCGCCAATCAGGCCAAGCACCTGGCCCTTCTTAAGCGACAGCGAGACATCGTGAACCAGCGTGATGGTGCGCGGGGCTTCGCCTGGCGGATAGACCTTGGCCTCGATCCTGAGGTTGCGGATGTCGAGCAAGGTCTCGGACCCGTTCGCAGGTGACTTAGCCATTGCCGCGCCCTCCCTTGAGATCGGTGGTGCGGTTGAGCACCCAGTCGGCGACGAGGTTGACGGAGATGGCGAGAATGGAAATCGCCGCCGCCGGGATCAGGGCTGCCGGAATGCCGAAGACGATGCCGTCCTTGTTTTCCTTGACCATGCCGCCCCAATCGGCATCCGGCGGCTGCACGCCGAGCCCAAGGAAAGAAAGCGCAGACAAAAACAGCACCGCATAGATGAAGCGCAGGCCGAGTTCGGACACCAGCGGCGACAGCGCGTTGGGCAGGATCTCGCGGAAGATGATCCAGCCCTTGCCTTCGCCGCGCAGCTTGGCCGCCTCGACGAAGTCCATGACGTTGATGTCGACGGCAACGGCGCGCGACAGTCGGTAGACGCGGGTCGAGTCGAGGATGCCCATGACCAGGATCAGCGTTACCAGCGTCGATGGCAGCACTGACAAAACGACGAGCGCGAAGATCAGCGTCGGGATCGCCATCAGCAGGTCGACGAAGCGCGACATGCCTGCGTCGAACCAGCCGCCGACGACGGCGGCGGTGAAGCCGAGGATCGCGCCGAGCGAGAAGGACAAGGCTGTCGCCAGCACGGCGATGAAGATCGTCGTGCGTGCGCCGTAGATCATGCGCGACAGTAGATCGCGGCCGAGAKTGTCGGTGCCGAGCAGGAACTTGCTCGACATCGGCGCCCAGACATCGCCGACGATTTCGCCGAGGCCGTAAGGTGCAATCAACGGCGCGAAGATCGCCGCGATCAGGAAAAGCGTCGTCAGGATCAGGCCGATCCAGGCGGTGATGGGAATGCGTTTCAGATCAAGCATGACGCGCCCCTCATTTCGGATGCCTGAGGCGCGGATTGGCGATGATGGCGGCGATGTCGGCGATGATGTTGAGGCCGATATAGACCGCAGCGAAGATCAGCCCCACCGCCTGCACCACCGGCACATCGCGCTTGGCGACATGGTCGACAAGATAYTGCCCCATGCCGGGATAGACRAAGATCACYTCGAYSACGACGACGCCRACGATGAGRWARGCGAGGTTGAGCATSACSACRTTGATGATCGGSGCGATSGCRTTGGGGAAGGCATGYTTGCGGATGAYGTTGAAGGGCGAAAGACCCTTGAGCTCTGCTGTCTCGATATAGGCCGACTGCATGACGTTGAGGATCGCCGCGCGCGTCATGCGCATCATGTGGGCGAGCACGACAAGCGTCAGTGCCGTTGCCGGCAGGGCGATCGCCTTCATGCGTTCGAGAAACGGCATGCCGTCATAGACGGTGGAGATGCCGGGAAAGATCTGCCACTTCACTGCGAAGAAATAGACGAGCAGATAGCCGACGAAGAATTCGGGCAGCGAAGTCGAGGCAAGTGCAAGGCCGGATATGGTCTTGTCGATCCAGCCATTGCGATAACGCACGGCAAGCAGGCCCAAGATGATGGCCAGCGGAATGGAAACGACCGCGGCCCAGAAGGCGAGGAACAGCGTGTTCCAGAGCCGTCCGCCGATGGCGTGCGCGATATCCTGCCGGCTCGACAGAGCGGTGCCGAGATCGCCGGTCAAAACGCCGCCGAGCCATCTGAAGTACCTGATATAGGCCGGGTCGTTGAGGCCAAGTTCCTGGCGCAGATTGGCGAGGGCCTGCGGCGTTGCCGACTGGCCGAGAATGGATTGGGCGACGTCGCCGGGCAGGATTTGCGTGCCGGCGAAAATCAGGACCGATACGGCCAGAAGCAGGAGCAGTCCCAGCGCAATGCGCTGGGCTATCAGTTTCAGGATTGGGTTGGACATGCGGACAACACCGTTGTCACGCGTTGAGCCAGCACTTGGACAGCGCGTAGCCGCCCATCATCTCCTGGTTGCCGTCGGGGACCCAGCCGCCGACCTTGGCGCTGGTGGCGTCGATGAAGTCGTTGAACATCGGCGTGATGACGCCGCCCTCGTCGCGCACGATCTGGCCCATGTCGGCGTAGATCTTCTTGCGCTTGTCATTGTCCAGCTCGGAGCGCGCCGCAAACAGCATCTTGTCGAAATCTTCGCGGAAGAAGCGGGTGTCGTTCCACTCGGCCTTGGAATAATAGGCGGTCGAATACATCTGGTCCTGCGTCGGCCGCCCGCCCCAATAGGAGGCCGAGAAGGGCTGCTTGTTCCACACTTCCGACCAGTAGCCGTCGCCGGGCTCGCGCTTGACCTCGAGCGTGATGCCAGCCTTGGCGGCGCTCTGCTGGTAAAGCTGAGCGGCGTCAACAGCACCAGGGAAGGCAACGTCCGAGGTGCGCAGCAGCACCGACCCGGAATGCCCTGACTTCTTGTAGTGGAACGCTGCCTTGTCGGGATCGTATTTGCGCTGCTCCATTTCGGTGAAAAGCGGATAGGCCTTGTTGATCGGCGTGTCGTTGCCGACCGAGCCGTAGCCCATCAGGATCTTCTGCAACATCTCCTCGCGGTCGAGCGCGTATTTCAGCGCGAGCCTGAGGTCGTTGTTGTCGAAGGGGGTGGTGTTGGTGTGGGCGATGAAGACGTAATGGCCACGGCCGGCGACGTTGCGGATGACGACGCCGGGCACGCGCTTGATCAGCTCGACGATCTTGGGCTCGACGCGATTGATGATATCGACCTGTCCGCCCTGCAGCGCTGACGTGCGCGCGGTCGCGTCATTGACGACGATGATTTCGATCTGGTCGGCGAAGCCGCGATCATCGCGCCAATAATTGGCGAACTTCTCGCCGCCGAGCCGCACGCCGGCTTCGTTGACGGTGATCTTGTAAGGGCCCGTGCCGATGCCCGCGTCCGGCTTGTCCTTGCCGCCATCGGGCTGGATCATCAGGTGATAGTCGTCGAGCAGGAAGGGCAGGTCGGCGTTGGCATCCTTCAGGGTGAAGACGACGTTCTGGCCGTCGGCCTTGACCGAGGCAATGCCGCCCATCAGGCCAAGCGCACCGGATTTCGCCTTTTCGTCGGAATGGCGTTCCATGGTCGCCACGACGTCGGCCGGGGTCATTTCCTTGCCATTGTGGAACTGCACGCCCTTGCGGATCTTGAAGGTCCAGACCTTGGCGTCGTCGGATGCGCCCCATTCTTCCGCCAGGGCCGGTTTCGGCTCGCCCTCAGGTGAAATCTGCACCAACTGCTCGGCCCACTGGCGGCCGAAGAAATAGGGGACCTGGCTCGACCATGATGCCGGGTCGAGGCTGTCGGTGGCAGCGCCACCTTGCATGCCGGCGCGCAGAATGCCGCCTTTGACGGGGCCTTCGGCCTTGGCGGCACTCGCCAGCAAGGAGTTTGCAAAGGTTGCCGCGACACCCAAGGCTGCAGCGCGGCCGAGGAAATCGCGGCGGCTCAACTTGCCGGCAGCAACGATACGGCTCAGGAATTCCAGTTCATTGGACAACGGAAGGCTCCTCACTCTGGCGGTCGTTATTGTTCGACTTCTGTCAGCAATATTGACCGTAACGTAAGGGCATCGGCAAGGCCGAATGCGACATGATGTGGCGCAATCGGCATGTCGTATCTGGGCCAACGGCCCGCGGCATCAGATGTGGTTGCGCGGAATGATTTCGTCGAAATCGCGCTGGAAAATCAGTTTCTCGCCTTCATAGGCTTCGATCCGGCCGGTGAGGTGGAAATTTTGCCCATCCGAGCGCATGGCGGTGAATGCTTCGGTCCTGATCGCCCAGTCGTTTCTGGACAAAGTCTGCGTCCAGTGGGTTTCGCCATGGGCCGAAAGCGGGCTTTTCGAGTCGATGGTCCAGAGCTCGCGGGCGATTTCGCCGATGACCAGGCCGTGGTCCATGTCACGGATTTCGCCGAAGTCGTCGACGATGCGCAGGCTGACTGTGTCTTTCGCGTCGTCGCGCTCGACCGTGCGGTTGTTCGAACTTTCGCGCAGTGTTTCGACCTGCCAGGGCGTCGCCCCTTCCGGCTCGGCGAAGCTCCATTCGTCGGCGCTGCTCGACGGACGTACCGGCAGGTCGACGGCGCCTTCATGCAGCGTGAGCGTCACCTCTTCCGGCGACGGCCAGACCAGCGGCCAATAGGTTGACGACACGGCCACCCGCAGTTTGTTGCCGGGTGCCACACGGTAAGCGATGTCGTCGAGATTGAAGACAATCTCCATCGTCTCGCCGGGGACAAGGTCCTCGGGGAATTCATGAC
>NZ_JBFUKO010000204.1:0-8360 GCF_056400805.1 Aminobacter sp. P4_H6_2 | reverse complement strand
GCAGGGGCCGCTGTCTTTGCTTCGGGGCGACGGAAGAAATCAAAAATGCTCATCCATCACACCATCAAAAGGCCGCGAGTTTCGTAGACGGACGGACCGCCCGACGCCTCGGGGTTGAGGAACATCAACATTGCCGCATTGAAGAGCGCCATCAGGGGGTCAATCTTCGCCGCGCCCGAAACTTCCTTGGTCACGACGTAGTTGCTGCCTCGCAGCGTCTGCTTGGCGTTCCCGACCGACCACGCCATGATGGCTTGGTCGCCATGCAGGAAACGTCGATCCTCAAGTTTCAACGGCACCGATGCGATGGCGGTCTGAAGCTTCCACCCCTGCGCAACGGCTTGCACAAGCGGCTGCTCTAGATTCCGCTCTTCGAGCGCATCCAAAAGCAGCGCTATACCAGCGCTATCGAGGCCGATGCCTGCGGCCTCAGGCAAAAGGCCGCTGTCAGCAACAAGGCGGCAAATGTCGGCGGCCGATGCGGCTTGCTCTTCACCCGTCTTCGAGATGATGAGGTCGCCATCTCGTTCAAACTCGCGCAGGAACGCGGCAATTCCTTTTCGCTGTTCGAAAACAGTTGGCCGCGCCCACGCCCTTCCCCAGCCAAGCCAGCGTTTGGTGGTTGTCTCGCGACCGATCACGTAGATGGCAGCGAGATCGTCAGCGCCACCCCAATCAATGCCGATCGTGCACACTTCGGAGCGCTGCAGGAGGCTATCGAGACCAGTCAGGCTGCTATCCGCGCACGTCTCCCAATGGGGAGCACCGGACCAGCCGTCACCACCCAGGCCGACACCGATTTCGATGTTCAGATGCTGGCTGGCCCAAATCTGCTCGGCTTCTTTGTTGACCTTGCCGTTGTTCTCGTAGTCGTCGGCCAGGCGCTGCGGGTCGATCGACAGACCAAGGTTGGGCAGGATGTGCTTCCAGTTTCGGCGATCGCGCCAGAAGTCCTGATTGCGCTGTAGCTCCACTGGAAACTCATAGAGGACCGGCAGAAGGATCGGAGACCTGCCGCCCTTGCCGTCGCGGATCTTCCTCGCCTTGTCGAGTTCGTTCTTCCAGATGCCAGACGGTGCCTCGTCGGATTGCGTCGTGATCATCAAAACCTGACCACCCTGCATCGTGATTCCACCACCGCGAATCTGCTGCATGACGGCCGCTGCCTTGGCCTTCTTGCCGAGCTCGTGCACCTCATCGATGATCGTTAGGATTGGGATTTCGCCCGTCACGATGGTGGTGTCGAAGCTCTTAACGTCCAGCTTGGTGCCGGTTTTGCTCCGGGTGATCCTTTTCAGGTGATCCTGTAAATTGAAAATGGCATCGAGCCGCGTATCGAGCCTGATCATGCCCTGCGCCTGGCCGAAGCATCGCTCTGAAATGTTCTGGCTCGGAGCCACAAGCATCATCTGGCGATTTGGAGCCTCCTCGACGAATAACGCCGTGAGGCCGAGCCCGGCGACGTAGGTCGTTTTCGAATTCTTCTTCGGCACCATGCATAGCAGTTCCCAAACAAGCCGCTGTTTGGTGTCTGGGTCTTCGCTCGCCAAGAAGGCGACTACGATGTCGCGGAACCATTGCCCGCACGCCTCGGCCAGCGTCGGGTTTCCCGGAACGTCCGGCAGGCGGAGACGATTAAAGAACGCCACGGACTTCGCAGCCTTGGCCTCATTTACCGGCACGTCGGCCATAGGCGTGTCGCCCGCTTGAATCTTCTCCCACCAGTCCGGGCAGGCGAAGCGCGGCAGTTCGTCAGCTATGGAGAGCATGCTGCGCTGCTTCGAGTTCGAGCTCGGCCATCAAATTCGCATCGGCGTCCATGGCGCGTTGCTTGTCGACCACCTTCTTGCCTGGCCGCTCCGGTTGACCGGGTTCGTCGGGTTTCCGCTGGCCCATCTGGCGCTCGATCTCCATGCGGTCGCTGCGATCCAGCAGCTTGCCGAACTCCTTGAACGCTCCGACGTTGCCGGCCTCGGCCATGTCCCAAGCCATCTCGAAGCGGCGCAGCTCGAGTCGATCGCGAGCAACCTCGCGCTGCCGCAGCTCGTAAAAATAATGCTTGTGCAAGGTCGGCAGCGTGACGCCCATCGCCGCCGATATTCGCGGATTGGTCCAGCCCAGCGCCACTAACATGCTGACTCTGTTGCGAGTTTTCGGCGTAACGTCATGAGGCGGCCGACCGCGCTTGGCCGGACGCTCCACAAAGGGATTGCCGAACAGGTCAAAATTCTCAGTCGACACGAAAAAAATCCCTGAATGAGGGGGACGCGGGTACGGGCTGAGAGGGGTCGCTAGACATTCGACCCACCCCCCGCCTCGGCAGTCAGCGGTGCGCCCGCTCCTGCTTCTGCTTCTCGCTGTCGTGGTAGAGCTTGCTGACCGTCTGGAGATTGCGCTCTGACCAGAACAGATGCTCATCACCACGATGGGGCATGATGTGGTCGACGACAGCGCTGTTGTCCGCTGGATACTTGCCGATGCACAGCACGCCAGTCTGCTTGCACGTGTAGTTGTCTCGCAGCAGGATCTGCTGCCGAAGCTTGTACCAGCGAGCAGTCTTGTACCAGGCGCGCCACGTCACCGTTGCGTCACGCTGGCGCAGCCGCTCTTTCTCGTCGCCGGGTGCATACCCGATGCGAGGTACCAGCGCAGCGATGCGCGGCTTCAGGCTGGTCAGCCTTGCCATGTCGGGTTTGCTCTCTTCGGGGTATGCGTCGCCATTGCGGTGAAACTGTCGGCGTCTTGCCATCTGCTTCACCTGGGGCCGATGGCGCGGTCCACCTTGCGGCGTGCGACTCTTTCGGCTCGTCCTAGGTGAGATTCGCTAATCCAGTTTCGTGACTTGTGCAAGATCGAGGTCAATAGGCACGGGACGGCCAAAGATGCCGGTTTCAACTCTGATCCTATCAGTCTCTCCAACCATCAAAACAACCGCTTCGAAAGACGCGAATGGGCCATTGTCAATCATCACCTTATCACCCACCAACAAGGCATTGGTGAGCACCGCAATGGCCTTAGGGTCCTTCTCAATCTTCACCTGCAACTTAGTGATTTCACTAGCAGATATTGGTTCAGGCCGCTCCGCTCCACCTATCGGACCAACAACGCCATCTATGGTCTGAAGGCCAGCCCATGTGTTGGGGCACGCCACCACCTTGACGAACAGGTAGCCAGGAAAGGCAGGCACATCCACCGCCTCCAACTTCTGGTATTTGCGCTTGCCTCGGCGCTTTGCATCCACCTTCAGGACCAACATGCAGTGCTCAACGTTGGCATCCTCCAAAGCCTTATCAACAGCTTTGTCCATGCCGTTTTCGATGCGAAGCACATACCAACGCGCCTCCGGACCATCCATTCCGGCCGCTGCCAGCATCGCCTGCTCGCGGCGCGACAGCGCGATTCGCCTGTCGCTCTTCTGCCAAGCACGATCAACGTTGATCGGCTCGCCTTTCTGGTCGAGCCATACGCGGTCACTCTCACTCAGCTGCTTCCCGCGTACCGCCATCATCGCTCTTTCCCTCGTCTCGAATTGCCTGCTCGAACCTTCCCAATCCTTCCGGTCCACCGACCGGGAAGAACACCACCGGCTGCTTGCCCGGTGACGGCAACCATGGCCACCGTCGCAGCTCGAATGCTGCTTGCCATGCCTGCCAAGTCTTCAGGCCGACGGGCACCGCCTCCATGAGTTGGGCCACAGGTTCGAAGCCTACAGGTGCGGTAAGCGTCCGCCCCTCGCCTGCCGCTTTGTCCAGACGCGAGACCTCGGGAAAGCCATTGGTCATGACGTGATCCCACCAGATGCGTTCCTCGAAATCGTCAGGAAACAGCAGCTCGCCGGCCGCACCGATATCGTGTCCCATCTTGCGATAGGTGGCTTCAGCCTTGGCGGCGCCGAGCATTTCGCGAGAAGCCTGGTAACTCGCCTCGCGCTTGGCGCGCGTCATGTTAGGCTCGCCGAGCTCGACCGGCCCGTCGAGCAGTGCCCGGAAGCGGAGAGACGACCATGCCGGCCCGAACGGGCGAACCTCGCGGTTTGCCGGCTTGGTAACAGCCGCCGCCGCTTCGGGCAGTTTTTCCCAGCGATATTCACGAAGATACACGGCGAAGGAACATACCTTCGTGCGGCCAGTCGCCTTCGATGCCGTCACATACCGCTCGGCACCGGCGACAGCCGCATCACGCTCCTGGACCGACAAGGTCGCCCAGACGTCGAAGGCCTGCGGCTCGCTGTCCGATATCGCAGTCGGCCAAGCCATGAACGCCCGTTTGAACGCCCTGACTACTGCCCTGTGATCTTCCTGCCCCTCTCGGCCGCGCTCTCTCTCAAACTGAGATTCAGGAATTACTAGATTATCAGTACTTACTAGTGCCGCATTTACCGGCGCCGGTTTTTCCGTCGACGGATTCACCGGCGCCGGGTTTTCAGTCTGCGGTAAGAATGCAACACTTTTGTCGGCGCCGTTGATTTCGCACGCTTCTTTCGGTTCATCGAAGATCACCAGGGCCAACTTGGCAAACCGGCCTTCGTCGCGTTGCTGGTCTTTCTCGGCATAGCCTTGCTCGACCAGTTCGTTGATCATCCGGCGCGCCTTGTCGCGTCCGCAGGCTCCCTTCTTGGCGATGTCGCCCATGCGCACGGTCCAGTTATCGGGCTTGGAAAGCAGGTAGCCGAGCAGCCACCGCGCCTCCATGGAAAGCCGGATGTCTTCGAACACATGGTTCGGCAAGGTGGTGTAGCGGGCATTGCGAACGCCTCGCCTGATCGTGGCTTCTTCGCTCATCGTCCTGCCTTCCGCCATGCCGCATAGGCGTCGCGCAGCTGCCGCCACGCCTGCGCAGCCTGGCCGCCGTCATTGAGTTGTTTTCGCGAGGTGACGCCGCACAGCGACCGCACCTTCTGTGCCGCGCGATCCGGCATCAGAGGTCGTTCCAGCCCGTGTTCCGCTTCGAGGAAGGCAAGGAACACCGGCTCCTGGCATTTCATCGCCGCTTCGGCCGCAAAGTCCTTGGGCTGGGCCTGCGGCTCGCCCTTTGCGGCGCCGCGCCGGTCGCGCTGGTGCAGGGCCGGGTCGATCTCGCGCAGCCGCTTCATGGCGCGGTCAAGCAGGCGCAGCAGGAAGCGCACCGTTGCCGGCGCATCTGTCACAAACCCCATTTCTTCGACGGTTGCCTTAGGGTCGAACCGGAGCACAGGCAACAACTCGCCCATCGGTCCGCGCGCCTCGACAAAATAGCCGTCGGCATCGTGCACGTTGGTCCATTCGCCAGGCTCGATTGCCTCTACGCTGGCACGCACTGCAAGTAGCCGCATGGCATCGGGGGAAAGTTGCTGGTTCATGCAACCGTCCTTCCGCTAGCGCGATGGGTCGGATGGAACTCACGCCGTCCATATGGCTCAAGGAAACCGACTTCCCGCCACGCGAGATCGCCTCGGTGCCTGACGCCGTCGAATTCCTCAAAGCTTGGCCTCGCGACAAGCGTAATCCGTTCTTCGATCTGGCCGAGAACGCCATGCAGTCGGCGATAAATGGTTCGATCTCGTTGGATGAAGCTCGCGAAGCCTTTGAGGGCTTCTGCAAAGAGGCTGGGATACTGGCCGAGCCGGCAACAGGGTGAAAGCCACATTGAGGTGACGAACCGGTCAGCATTCGTTCCCATCCCGCCCCGGTTCATTTCCCCTCCCTGCGCATTTTGCGGGCGGCATCGGCCGTCAAGCCGAGCAGCGTCCCTATTTCGTGGTCGGAAATGCCGGGGCATGCGTTGGCGATGCCGCGCACGGCCTCGCTCTGGGCGACCTGGGCAAGATCGTGATGCACACGGCCAACGATGACGGCGAGCGGCAGGCCGTGCCGGTCGGCGGCGTCGCGCATCGCTCGCAAAGCACGCTGGCCGTTCAGCTCCAGCGCGGAGAAGTCGGGCAGACGGGAAAGCAGCGCCTCGGCCTCGGCGCGAGCATGGGTGAAGATGTCTTCAACCTCGCGATTGGCGAGTTCGAACCGTGCACGCGCGCGCCTTTCGGCATCGTCCATCAGCTCGGCCAGCCGCCGCGCTTCGCGCTTGCCCAGCGCCCGTCGCGCGAAGGCCGAATTGATGCCGGAACGATTGACTGGCGCGTGAGTCGGCAGGTCTTTGGGGCGCGCCGTCATGCCGGCACCCCGGCAAACTCGACAAAGGCGGCGCGAGCTTCCGAAAACAGCACCCGCTGATGCCGCCCGTCAGGACCGCGCACGGCATGCCATTCGGCCCGCCGGATCGCGATGAACTCCTCGCCCAACTCGAACCCGACAAGCCTGCAAGCCTTCTCGAACACCTCGCGATGCCGCATCAGGATGACATCGGGCACGACTAGCAGGATGCGCGCCCGTGCCTCATCGCTCTCGGCGTCGAGCATCTGCCGGATGATCGGCAGCTGTTGATTGGCGTCGCTCATGCCGCTCTCGCTTGCAAAAGCGAGGGCGGGTCGCCTATTTCTCCGAGAGGGGGAGTGTCATGGACAATTTCGACAAGTTTCTGCGCAATGAGAACATGTGGTTCAAGGCAGCGGTTGGCACCGCCGTCCTGGTATTCGCCACGGTAATCATTGGCACACTCGTATCGCTTGCTGCCTCGGCCAACGCGGAGCACCGTGGCCAGCTGATCGACGTCGTCTACAAGCTTGGGCTTATTGGTGCCGGCCTGATCACGTTTTGCACTATTGCCTGGCGCGGCCTCATCGCCACACAGCAGGCCGAGATGCAGCGTCTCCAGATCGACAAGCTGGCTCAGCAGATCGCGGCTACCGAAGAAAACAACCTTGCTACGCTTCTGCAGAAAGGAGCCGAACTGATCGACGAGCAAAAGCCTGGGCACGTCTCCGCAGGGCTGGCTACGCTGCACGCGATTGTCACGGCGACAAACCCAAAGTTCGCTGTTGAGGCAATGAACTTGGTCGCTGACTATATCCAGAACAACCATAGTTCGTCGCACGACGGGGTGCACTTTGAGTCTGCAACTGCTGTGCTCGCCGCTGGCGCCGCAATCGGACGCCGATCCGATCGTCGACTTGTCTTCACTGCTGAACTTAAAGATGGCAACGAGCACCAGTTCTGGCGTCCGGTAGAGGGCGTGCAGAATGTCTACTATTATGATGGATTGGCTGGCCCCCATTTCCGCGATATGCGCACCAATGAGAACTGGGAATTTGTACGAGTTACGTGGAAATACTTTGGTGGTGAAATCGACAAGCGATTTGACCGATGCAAATTCGAAGGATGCAACATTTACAAAATAAATGTGTACTCTTGGAATAGAAACTCTTTTTTTAATTGTAATTTCTCCGGCGCGAAGATCGGCGGAAATACCACCCTTAACGACCTTCGCGGAAGCGGTAACTTCTTTGAATCCCCCTTTCCGCCGATGCGGAAATTGGAGACCGACTGGAGCCTCGTTCTGATCCAAAGAAATACACGGGGTCATGCCGCCACCTCGCCGGCTTCATAGCCCCATGCGTCCCAGCCAGGGCGGGGTTTGCGGCAGAACAGTTCCAGCCGTGCAATGCCGGGGTAAAGCTTTTCGATCTGCTCGGCATAGAAATCAGGCTTGGTCGAGTGCGGGCCCTTGCGCTCGTGGTACACGGTCTCCGGCTGAGTGCCGGGCAGCGGTGCAGCCACATCGCCGCGCCTGCCGATCAGCAGATGTTCGTGACAGTCGCGGCCCCAATAGCCGGTTCCGGCAACTTCCTTGTCCCAAACCCAATTGTGCACGTAGGTGAAGCCACAGGCCTGAAGCACGCGCGCGCCATCGAGCAGCATCGGGTTAGTCGCCCAGAGGAAGAACACGGCAGGCGTGTTGCCGCCGATCAGATCTGCCAAAAGCTCGCAAATCTCATCGGTCGTCATCGTCGGATAGTGATTTTCCGCGCTCTTTTCGCGGCCGGTAACTTCCGAATGGACGCCGAAGCGCCACGGCGGGTCGGCATAATAGACCGGATAGCAGCGGTCGAGCTTGCCCGGTGCAGTCGCCCTGCCCCGTTCGGCCACCATGTCCATATGCGCCAGGCGCACCGTGTGGCGCAGCTTCTGGCGCTCGACACGAATTTCCTTGGCGCGGCGCACGATATCGCGCTCTTCCTTGGCCAACACCTCGCGCTGCGCTTCGACCGCGAGTTGGGAGATTGCCTCGCCGGCGTGCACCGACACTCGCCCGTCGCGGATTGCCTCAACCAGCTCGACCGCTCCATGCTCGCGAATGCGCTTGGCCGCAATCACCGCACGTTCCGAGATCGACAGCTTTCGCGCCGCCTTTCGGGTCGGCAAATTTGCTGACCCGGCGGTGGCCTGGTTCATGCCCCGGTCCCAGTCAACGATCGATGCCGCGACAAG
>NZ_JBFUKO010000203.1:0-8393 GCF_056400805.1 Aminobacter sp. P4_H6_2 | reverse complement strand
GAACAGTGCGGCCGTCTGTGGCCTTTCCGTCGGTGGGCTGATTGCCATGGAGATTGCCGCACGTGCCCCCGAACGCGTGACAAGGCTTGTGCTGATGGACACGGCCGCCAAGATCGGCGCGCCGGATGCCTGGAACGCCCGCATCGCCGCCGTGCGTGAATCAGGGGTGGCAGCAATCGGCGACCAGATCATGGAGCGCTGGTTTTCACCCGCTTTCCGTGTGACCCAGGCTGAGGCCTTTGCCGGCTGGCAGCGGATGCTGGAGCGGACGCCAGCAGCTGGCTATGTCGACACCTGTGCGGCGCTGCGCGACGCTGACCTGACCGAGACGATCGGCGCCATTGTCGCGCCGACACTGGTCATTGCAGGCGACGAGGACCTTTCCACGCCACCGGATTTGGTCGCGGCCACGGCGCGGCGAATCCCCGCTGCGTCGTTCCGCACAATTGCCGGCGTGGGCCATCTGCCTTGCATTGAACAATCAGGCGAAGTGGCCTCCCTGCTTCGCGAATTCTTGAACTCCACCATTCCCGCAAAGGGATAGGGTTTACCACGGGAGGATGGGCCTTGATCACCGGATAACCCGGCCCCGACCCGAATTTCTCGAATAGGAGTCATTTCATGGATAAGACAGTCTCATCGTCCCAGCCTAAACTGATCCGCAACGAGCACCTCGACGGAACGATCTACTCAGGCGGCTGGAAGCGCACGGCCCAAGCTGCCGACATCGCAGAACCCGCAACCGGCGCGACACTGGGCCGGATTGGCATGGCGTCCGCCGATGATGTGACACTGGCATCGGCGATGGCTGCGAAAGCCCAAAAGGCCTGGGCCGCGGCGAGCTACGACACCCGGGCAGGCGTCATTCGCAAGGCTGCAAACATGCTTGAACTGCATTTTGCCGACGTGGTCGAATGGCTGATCCGCGAAGGCGGCTCGGCGCGTGGAAAGGCGGAATTCGAGACGCAGCTCAGCATCAAGGCGTTGCACGAAGCCGCCTCTCTCGCCTCGCAGCCGCAAGGCCTCGTGCTTCCCTCGGAAGCCGGCAGGATGAATCTCGCGCGCCGCCGCCCGCTCGGCGTCGTCGGCATCATCTCGCCCTTCAATTTCCCGCTCTACCTGGCCATGCGCGCTGTGGCGCCGGCGTTGGCAGTGGGCAATGCGGTCGTCCTCAAGCCCGACCCGCGCACCGCCGTCTGCGGTGGAATGGTCTTTGCCGCTTTGTTCGAACAGGCCGGCCTGCCGGAAGGCCTCATCCACGTTTTGCCGGGTGCCGGTGACGCGGGTGCAGCACTGGTCTCCGATCCGAATGTGGCGATGATCCAGTTCACTGGGTCGACCAAGGCAGGACGGATTGTTGGCGAAAACGCCAGCCGGCATCTCAAGAAGGTGTCGCTCGAGCTAGGCGGCAAGAACACGCTGATTATCCTGAAGGACGCCGACCTCGAGCTCGCCGTCAAGAACGCGGCCTGGGGTGCCTGGCTGCATCAGGGCCAGATCTGCATGTCGTCCGGCCGCATCTTGGTGGAAGCCCCCATTTTGGAAGCTTTCACTGAGGCGCCGGCCAAGAAGGCAAAGAGCTTGCCTGTCGGCAATCCGGCGGCGGAAAACGTTGCCATCGGCCCGATCATCAACAAGGCCCAGCTCGACCATATCGACCGGGTGGTAAAAGCGTCTGTCGAGCAAGGTGCGGAACTCCGCGCAGGTGGCACCTATGAAAACCTGTTCTACGCACCAAGTGTGCTCGCCGGCGTCAAGCCTGGCATGGCCGCGTTCGAAGAAGAGGTCTTCGGGCCGGTGGCCTGCATTACGTCCTTCAACGGCGATGACGAGGCGGTGGAACTCGCCAACCGCACCGAATACGGGCTGTCGATGGCCGTGATCTCGCCCGATATCGGCCGCGCCATGGCAATCGGCGACCGGCTGCGCGCCGGCCTGTTGCACATCAACGACCAGACCGTGAACGACGAGGTCATCAATCCTTTCGGCGGCGTCGGCGCGTCGGGCAACGGAAGCAGCATCGGCGGTCCGAGCAATATCGACGAGTTCACCCAGTGGCAGTGGCTGACCATCCGCAACACACCGCCGGCATACCCGTTCTGACGTACGTCAGCCTGCCCGCCAGGGCCTGATACGGATCGGATCAAGCAGGATCATCGGCGCTTCAAGCGCCGCATCCAATCGGTTTCTGAAGTGGACGGATTTCCTCACATGCGACTGCTGACAGTCGCATCATGGCACTCGATGCCGGGAGCGGAGGTCGTCCACCTCAGAGCCAATGTTTCATCCGTCCACATCACTTTCGGCGTATACGAATTGCAGGCTCTATTTTTCCACCAATAGGCGAAACAATGCTCTGACGTACCACTAGTTCGCCCGCAACGCGTTGGCGCGAAGCTGGATTGGGAGCCGGTCATGGCGGTAACTCGTTCTACCCCAGATAACATGCCAGTCTCGGGTGCCAGCCAAAGCGGCGATTCCACCGGCGGTGAGGCGCATCTTGCATTGGTGCCTACATGGCTTCCATTCGGCCTTCCAGCGGACCCGACGGGTTCGCTGCTACTCGGCACAGGACAGAACTCGGCTGGCAGCGGTGGCGACGGCGTCAGTATCGGGGTCATCAGCGCTACGCCCACCGCAGTCTTCTCGCCTTCGAACGCGGCGCTCGCCTTGGCTGGCTCCTCAGCCGACGCTGAGCAGACCAACCAAGCACTGGTCAACCAGCATTCCGCCGAAATGGCAGGAGTTGGCGGCAATGGCGGCAACGGGAATGTCGTGATCGGTGGAGATACTGGTGGACACGCCGGGAGCGGCGGCACCGGCATATTTTACGGAGCCCTCGTCAGTTCCGATGTTGGAGTTTTCACCCCGGTGAACACCGCCGTGGGAGCTGGGCCTGACTCGACAGCGACAGCACACCAGACGAACAATGCCGCACTCCTGCAAGGCGGCACCCAGATTTCGGGCGTTGGTGGATCCGGAGGAGACCACAACCTCGCTGGCGGCTATGGGCCGGGAGGCGGTGCAGCCTCGCTCGTCTTCACCGGCGACAATCACGCCGGCGCAGGTGGCAATGGTACGTTTTTCGGTTCGCTTGTCGACGTGAACGTAGCGATCTACTCACCCATCAACATTGCTATCGCGGGGGCTGGCGGCACCGCCCATGCCGATCAGACAAACAACGTCCTTTTCAGCCAGGGCTCAACGCAGATCGCCGGCGTCGGTGGCGCTGGCGGAAGCTTCAATATGGCATCGGACACAATTTTCACTGGCGGCGGCACGACCGGGTCGGGCGGCGACGGCCATTCCGTTGGGAGTATGGTCGGCGTCAATGTGGGATATTTCGAGCCGGTCAACATCGCTGTTCCCGCCGGCGGCACGGCCGAAGCTCAGCAGGTCGACCATGTCTTGTACGACCAGCACAGTCTCCAGATGGCAGGGGTCGGCGGTACCGCCGGCCACTTCAATGTCGTCGACCCCACCCACGCCGATCTGGTCCATGATCTGCTCGTTCATGCCTAGCTAGCACGAGTTCACCTCACCTATCCATTCCCAGTTTCTCGTCATCGTCGCCTCCACCCCAACCATATGGATTGGGATTTGCGAACCGATGTTCGAACGGAACGGCAGTTCCTGTTCTGTCAACGTGTCGCGCAAACAACCCGGTCAATAGAGCCACCCGAACGGACGTGACCGATCTTGTAGCTAGTCGCGCTGCGGCACGCATTCCACACTGAGCGGGCAGCCTCTGGTGTCTCTCCGGGCAACACTCGGCGGAGGCTGGAAAGGAGCAACATCATGCCTATCCCCACACTGTCCGACACCATCCAACTTGACGACCCACATGCCGGAAATGCCAGTGCCGGCAATGGCGGCGACGGATACAGCAACGGCGATATTAGCTACAACCCCGTTGCATATGTCGCCAACGTCCAGACCGTAACTGGCGCCGGTATCGATGTGCATAATGGTGACCATGTCGCAGATTGGGCAACATGGGATGCTGGCTTTGGCGGGCACGGTGGTGCAGCTGAAGCGGAAAACGCCACCCTTTCGACCCTTACGAACAATGGCTCCGGCGGCGCCGGCGGCAGCTCCACTTCCAACGGCAGCCTGGGTTCAACAAGCGGTGCTGATGTAGCGGCAGTGAGTGCCGACACCACCGCCACCCAGACCACAACCCTTCTGGCGGATCAGCATGCCACCATCATCGCCGGCATGGGCGGCAATGGCGGTGCAGGCAGCATGGCGCGGGGAGGGGATATCTCTTCCGCTCTCGTGCATACCGACCCCAGCACCACCACCACCACCACCACCAATACCACTACAGATACAGACACAGCGACGAACTCGATCGCCGACAGTTTCAATTTCAATCACGATGTCGACTTCACCCACCTACCGGTGTGATGCAGTCCCGGCTTTGGATCGGCGGCCCGCGCCGCCGATCCGGTTATGCAGAGCCTCGACCGCCAGACGAAGAGCGCCAAGAGACGCCCGCCTTGGGTTCCCGTGATGAGGACATTGTTCACACAACCTCTCCGCTCGGCGACGCCGCTGGAATCTGCCTTGCGGGCGTGCCTTCGTTCGTTCGGCTTGGTCTTCGTGTTCAGCTGCGGCTACAATCTCTTTCTTCTCGCCCCTTCGATCTACCTGCTCCAAATCTATGACCGCGTGTTGTCGAGCCGGAGCGTGGACACGCTGATCATGATCACTCTGATCATGGCGGTGGCTGTGGTGGTCGGATCGTTGCTCGACGTCGTTCGTCGGGCTGCCCTTTCGCGCATAGCCAGTTGGCTCGACCATAGGCTGCGCCCGATCGTGCTTGCGGCGGCATTCGAATATGCCGCCCGCGCCGATCCGGGCAAGGCAATGGAGTCGTACCGGAATCTCGCGGCTATCCGACAGTTTCTGGAATCCCCCGCGAGTGTGCTCCTTTTCGATGTTTTCTGGGCACCCATATTTTTGATGCTCCTGTTCATGGTCCATCCTTTGCTTGGCATGATCGGTCTTGGCAGCGCGCTCTTGCTCCTGTTTTTTGCCCTCACCATGGAATGGGCGACGCGAGCGCCGAGCGCGAGCGCGAATCTCGCACATGCGACGAGCTACGCCCGGCTCGGAACCGCGCTCAAAAACATTCAGATCGTACGCGCCATGGGCATGCAGGAAGGCGCTGCGCGCTTTGTCTACAAAGATGCCGTGAGTGCGAGGATTGCGCAGGACACGGTATCGAGACGGGCGGAAGTCATTCAGGCGTTGTCGAAATCTACCCGGACATTGACGCAGATCCTGATGATGGGGGCAGCCACCTGGCTGGTGCTTTGGGATAACAGCAACCCGGGCATCATTTTCGTTGCCAGCCTGTTGCTTGGACGTGGTCTGGCCCCGGTAGAGGGCGCGATCGGTACCTGGAGGGCATTCGCTTTCGCTCGCAATGCTTGCGAGCAACTCAATCAAATGCTTGTCGCGGTTGCTCCTGATCCTGGTGTTCGGGAGACGGCCTTGCTCAACCCGATGGGCGACCTTGTGCTCGACAATGTTGGTTTTGCCTCGCCTGTATCGGGCAAACGGGTTCTCCAAGGGGTTTCAATGCGCCTGATCGGCGGTGATTGCGTTGCCTTGATAGGCCCCTCGGGTTCCGGAAAGTCCACGCTGGGACGCATCATCGCCGGCGTTTCACGGCCGAACGAAGGGCTCGCCTTGCTGGACGGGTTGGAACTTTCGACTTTGCGATGCTCCGCAGACGCGCGCCGTATCGGCTACCTTCCTCAAGACATCGATCTCTTCGGAGGCGCAATCAGGGATGTCATTGGACGCCTTGATGGCGGCGATCCGAAAAAAGTCATCGAAGCAGCCAAGCTTGTGGGCCTGCACGACACGATCATGGGGTTGCCACAGGGTTACGAAACGGATGTCGGCGAAGGCGGAACCGCTCTGCTTCGCGCACAGAGACAACAACTCGGCCTGGCTCGAGCCGTCTACGGCAATCCGAGCCTTGTGGTCCTTGATGATCCCAATTCGAGCCTGGACTATCGCGGAGAGCGCATCCTTTTCGAGACCATTGAACGGTTGAAGTCCAGACGAGTGACCGTTGTGGTCATCACCCATCGGATGGGCATCCTGCCGATCACCAACAAGATCGCGATCCTGCGGAACGGAACCCTCAACGCATTCGGCGACAGCGAGAAAATCTTCGATGCCCATCTCCGTCCGCCGCCGCAACTCGAACAAGGCTTGGGGAACGGCCAATGACCTCATCCTCGCCAACCTCAGTTGTCCCCCTGGCTGGCAGCGCCGAAGCACTGCTGAGATCGAGAGCCGTTCGGGTTCCGAACCCCGTAAGCTGTGCACCAAACGGCGATCAATTCGGGGGGTATGCGGAATTTGCGCCAGCGCCGCCGAAGCCGAGGTTTCGGGCCGTCGCCTGGACGGGTAACTTGCTCATTGGCTGTTTCGTGTTGGGACTGGGAGTATGGTCGGTTTTGGCCCCCCTCAAGAGTGCTGCAATCGCATCCRGAATTGTGGAGCCTGAATCGAGCCGTAAGACCGTCCAGCATCTGGAGGGTGGGATCGTTCGACAGATACTCGTCAAGAATGGCGATGTGGTTTCTTCGGGACAGGTCCTAATAAAGCTGGACGACGTGAAGCCACGTTCGGAAAGCAACAGTTTGAGCGGCCAGTTCTGGGATGCCAAGATACGTCAAGCACGGTTGCTTTCCGAGCAGGGCGAAAAAGACCACGTCATCGTCTCGGAGGAAATACAGGCTGCGGCGAGCACCCACCCGGCAATCCAGGCGATCCTGGCAGGACAGCAAAAGATCTTCGAAACGCGCCTACAGGTCACGCGATCGCAGATCCGGGTGATCCAGGAAAAGATGGCTGAAATCCAACAGGAGATCGTCGGGCTTCAAGCGCGGCAGGTCGCGCTGTCGACCAGGGCGGACATCGCGCGGAAGGAGCTAAATACCGTCACCGATCTCGTCGCCAAGAAGCTCGAAAGGCAAGGCCGCCTTTTTGACCTCATGCGCGAAAGTGCGAACGTCGACGACCTGCACGGCGAAACGGCCGCTCAGATCGCTCGCGCCGAAGAGACCATCAGCGAGGCGCAGGCTGATCTTTTGAAGTTTGAAAGCGACCGTCAAAATGAGATCGCGCAGAGTCTTCGGGACATCGAGAGTCAGCTATTGCAACTCGAAGAGCGAATGCGAGCCGCCGATGATCAACTTGCCAGGACCGAGATCAAAGCCTCCGAGGACGGGGTAATTACCGATCTTCGCATTCATACGACGGGTGGGGTCGTGGGCGCAGGTGAGCCGCTTCTTGACCTCGTGCCGAAAGAGGGTCGTCTCGTCGTCACCGCGCATATCAGGCCGGAGGACATTAATGTCGTGCATGTCGGATTGCCGACTAAGGTTCATCTCTTGCCTTACGATCAGCGGCGGGTGCCGCTCATTTCCGGGACGGTCACTTACGTTTCTGCTGACCGCCTCCTGGATAAGCAGACCGGCCAATCCTACTATGCGGCAACGATCCGTGTTTCGGATGAACAACTGGCAGCGATGACGGATGTGAGGTTGGTGCCCGGAATGCCCGCGCAGGCGTTGATCGAGACCGGTCAAAGCACTGTGGCACTCTATGCGCTAAGGCCGATACTCGATAGTTTCAATAGGTCTTTCCGGGAGGACTGATCAGCTCCACCAATCCACGAAACCCTGGGCAAAGACCAACCTGGCTTTGTCGCGCATGGCAACGCGTACGCTGACATTCCTGACGGCGCTGCCTATCGATGGTTGTTGTTCGAATCTTGCGCTGCTCTCTTGCCAAGTTGAATCACGATTTCGGTTCTATTCTGGACCCGCAGCTTGCGCATGATGTGCTGGATGTGCATTTTCACAGTGTTCTCGGAAATATTCACGTTGGCTGCGATTACCTTGTTTGAATGGCCAAGCAGCAACTGTGCGAGAACGTCTTCCTCGCGATGGGTGAAACCGGAAGCGGTTTCAAGAACGTCAATGCTTTCCGAGGCATAAGTATGTCCGTTGACGTATGTCTCGAGCCCGGCTGGTTCCTCGACATGCGTGCCCCTGGGATGCGGGCAATACACGCCGCCTGCCAGGACAAGGCGAACCCCTGCAAGGGCGACGTCAAGGGACAGCGAAGTGGTGAAGAAGCCTGCGACGCCCATCCGCAACGCCTGCACGGCCATGCAAGGGTCGTCTGCATTCGACAGGAGTGCAATCTCGGCTTGTGGATAGGCTTCTTGCACCGCTGCGAGATCGTCGCGCAGCTTAGGGTCTTCGATACTTCTCGATCCCATGTAGAAACCAACGATGCGAACGTCCATGCCGCATGCGCTGAACAAGCTTTCGACCGACTCCATCTCGACGAAATCC
>NZ_JBFUKO010000202.1:0-8404 GCF_056400805.1 Aminobacter sp. P4_H6_2 | reverse complement strand
GCGATCAGCGCTTCCTTGGTGCCGAAATAGTGGGTGATAATGCTAGTGGCTACGCCTGCCTCCGTAGCAATCTTCTTCAGTGTTAGGTCATCGATGCCATCGCGATGCAGAACCAGATAGGTGGCGTCGATCAACTGCTTCCGGCGAATGGGCGCCATGCCCAATTTCGGCATTTCAATAAATCCTCATGCGCAATCAGACCCGATAGTATCTCACGTCGCCAAAAAGCACAGAGGCAAGGCGACAGTGCTCGTAGCGTCTACCTCAAGGTAGTATCCGGCTTCGGAGAATAGCTCCAGTGACGAACACGGCTTGCCGACGCTTGTTGTCAATCTTTGGTCCGTCGCTCCGCATGCGACGGGCGATCAGGTTGATTGCGATGTCCTATCGGAAAGACCGGATCAAACAATAGAGAGGACCGCGGGCGGCCGAGGCCGTCCGCGGTCCGAAGCATTTTGATRGCATCAGCCTGATTGGCTAACGGGCCGATATTTGATCATTCGGCCGCGTGTTGGACCGGAATGCTCGGCTCAAGGCCCCGCGGGATCTTCTTTTCCTTGTCATAGAGCGGCATGTCGTCGAGGGTCGCGACATGCGTGTTGCCGTCCCGGCAGAACACCTCTACCGCAGTTCCTGAAGCCATGGAGGTGCTGAGGCGGACGATCGCCACACCCTGCTTGAGATAGGGCGACCAGGCGCCCGCAGTGACGAAACCGACCTTCTTGCCGCCGATCGACACTGCGCCGAGACGAAGCGGTTCGCCGCCTGGGCACTTGAGGCCGACGACACGGTTCGAACCGGTGGCCTTGGCCAGCGCGGCCTTGCCGACGAAGTCGTCCTTGCTAAGGTCGACGAATGCACCGAGGCCAGCCTCGAACGGAGTCATGGTTTCATCCATGTCAGAGCCGTTGTTGAGGATGCCGCCTTCGATGCGGCGGATGTCCATGCTGTCGAGTGCGCAGATCTCCATGCCGTGCGGCTTGCCGGCTGCGATGAAGCGTTCCCACATGGCTGCGCCATCGAATTTGCCGCCGTTCGGCAGCGTGTAGACTTCGAATCCCATCTCGTTGGTCCAGCCGGTGCGCGATAGGATAACCGGCTGGCCGCCGATGGTCGTCCTAGCCACTGAGAAGTATTTGAATTCAGCCGGAACGCCGGTGTCGCTGAGCTTCGCCAGGATGTCGAGCGAGGCCGGGCCCTGGATCTGCGTGACCCAGGATTCCGGGTCCGAGATTTCGACGTCGAGATCCTGCGAGTGGGCAATGAACCAGGAAAAAACAGGACCGTCAGCCTGGACGTACCAGTAGGTGTCTTCCTCGAGACGCATCAGCACGCCGTCGCACAGGATCGTACCGTTAGGGTAACACAGCAAACCGTAACCGGCGCGACCGGGCTTCAGCTTTGCGCAGTCGCGGGTGAACACGCGGTTGCAGAACTTTGCGGCATCCGGCCCCTTGATCTGGACAGGGCGTTCGCCGGTGTCGAACAGGCCGGCCTTGGTGCGCAGCGCCCAATAGCCGTCCAGGCGGTCGATCTTCTGCGACACCGGCATCAGGCGATTGTTGTAGACCGTGTACTTCGCGCCGTTGGCAACGTGGAATTGCGAGTAGGGTCCGCGGATAGTGCCGTAGTCCCAACCTGGCTCTTCATGGGCCGAGACAACGAGGCGGGTGATGTTGGCTGTCATGATGGTTCCTCCTGTTATGACAACGGAATTTCTGTCGATTGGATAGGAATTGCAGGGATTGGACAGGCGCTCAGAGCGCCTCGGCCAGGTGCGGCTGGCCGCGCGCAGGTCTCTGCGACTGCAGCCCGCGCAGCCATTCGGCCGTCTTCTCAAAGCTGCCGAACGGGTAGAAGTGGACAGACCGGAAAATTGGCCGCCCTGACTTGCGCACGCCATCTGCCAGTTCGAGCAGCGTGTCTTCGGGCGAAAAGGACGTGGCCAGCTTGAAGGCGCGGCCGGCGTGGCGTGTCAGCATGCCAAAAGAGGCGCCAACGCCGCAATCCTTGGCGAAGCGCATGAGGGTGGTCATTTTGGCGAGGCCGGGCAGGCCGACATCCACGGCGATGCCGGGCGCGGCATTTTCGACGAAGTCGGCATGCCAGGCAAACAGCTTGTCGGTGTCGAACAGGAACTGTGTGACAAGCGACACGTCCAGGCCCACCTTGGCGGCATATTCGCACTTGTCGATCAAGGCGTTGCGCAGCGCTTCGCGGGCCACTCCAGGGTGGCCTTCAGGATGTCCGGCCAAGCCGATGGCCTCAATGCCATGGCCTTCGAGCATGCCTGTCCTCAGCACATCCAGCGAGGCGGCGTAGGGGCCTTCGGGGCGCGCCACATCGCCGCCAACCAACAGGACCTGCTTGACCGCAGCGCGCGCGGCGAGCTTGCCGAGGAACCCCTTGAGTTCGTCATGGCTTGCGAAGCGTCGCGCCGGGATGTGCGGTACCGGCTCCATGCCCTGATGTCGGAGCTTTTCGGCGGCGTCGACGATTTCAGCGGTTGAACCTGACGTATAGGCGACGTAGACACGCGTGCCTGCCGGAAGATGATCGCGAAGATCATCAAACTTCTGCGTGTCTTTCGGCAATGCTTCTATGGAGCAGTTTCCRACGAGCGCGCCAATGGCCTCGTCGAGATCACTCCTCGTGACCGACAATCTCATTCCCTTCCTCCCATTAACTGCATGACGTCGAACCGCGGAACTTTTTTCGCCTTCGGTCAGTCATGTGGTGCCGTATTTAGTATGGCAATACGATAATAGCAACACCGAATTTGTCGCGAACATTTCCTGGCCTCAGCCCACTGGGTCGATTGACGTGAGTATTTCCGGCGTCGCGAATGGTGCGACGACCCTGAGTGCTCTCCCATATCATCAACTAAATCAATATGTTAACCAATGGTATGTCCATGCCGCTCGGCGGCGCGACCGCAGCGCGAAATAAACCCTTGGTCTCAGCATCCAAGGCGCGCCTGAAGGTGCGATAGGCGATCAAAATGCGTGAGCACCTTGATTTAATCGTACCATGGTACTAATAAAACGCCGCCGATAGTCGGAGAAGGCAGCGCGGCCTGCGCCCAACACAAATGTCGGCATTGCTCTGGGAGGAGAAAATCAATGACAGACATACCTATGACGGTCCCCGCTAACCGGGACCACCGGCTCATCCGGTCGCTGACTTGGGTAGACGCCTTCTGGGTCACCAGCGGCGTGCCTGCCCTGGTCCTATTCACCATCGGACCGATCGCGGCCACCGCCGGCAACATTTCGGTGGCGGTCTGGACTGCCTCGATCGTGATGGGGTTCATCCAGGCTTTCACTTACGGCGAGATCGCCAGCCTCTTCCCGCACAAGTCGGGCGGGGCGTCCGTCTATGGGGCAATCGCTTGGGTGCGCTACAGCAAACTGCTGGCTCCCATCTCGGTATGGTGCAACTGGTTTGCCTGGTCGCCCGTGCTAGCGATCGGAGTTAGCCTCGGGGCCGGTTACATCCTTGGCGTACTGTTTCCCGCCGATTCAGTGGTCAACACCTGGCAGATCACACTCATCGATCTTGGTTGGCTACGCACCGGGCTCACACTTCGCATCAACGCGACCTTTCTCCTTGGCTTTGTATTGATGCTGATCGTCTTTGCGATCCAGCACCGTGGCATCCTGTCGACAGCCAAGCTTCAGAAGATCTTCGCCGTTTCGTCCCTATTGCCGCTGATCCTGATCGGCGTCGTTCCGCTCTTCACCGGCGATATCGTGTCGTCGAACTTCACCCCCTTCGTCCCGCTCACCCACGATGCCGCCGGCAATGTCGTCAACGGCGCCTGGAACTGGCAGGGCATGGTGGTTGTCGCCGGCAGCATGCTGATGGCGGCGTGGTCGACCTACGGCTTCGAGACAGCTGTCTGCTACACCCGAGAGTTCAAGAACCCGGCCGCCGACACATTCAAGGCGCTGCTATATTCGGGCCTTTTCTGCCTCGTCATCTTCATCCTCGTACCACTTGCCTTCCAAGGATCGCTCGGCCTGGCTGGGATGCTGGCGCYCGATATCTACAGCGGTATGGGCGTCGCCAAGGCGATGGCGGCAATGGTCCATGCCGGCGGCATCATGACTAACGTCATCGTCGTGATGCTCGTCTGCACCTTGTTGCTGTCGATCATGACGGCCATGGCCGGCTCCTCACGCACGCTGTATCAAGGTGCGGTCGACGGCTGGCTGCCGCGCTACCTCGACCATGTAAACGAACACGGTGCGCCTACTCGCGCCATGTGGACTGATCTCGGTTTCAACCTGATCCTGCTTCTGCTGTCGGATATTGTTTTCATCCTGGCGGCGTCTAATGTCGGCTACATTATCTTCATCTTCATGAATCTGAATTCCGGGTGGATCCATCGCATCGACCGCAAGAATTGGGAGCGCCCGTTCCGGGCGCCGAACTGGCTGCTCGCGGCAGGCACCTTCCTGGGCTATGTCAACCTCGTCTTCCTTGGTATGGGCGCCGACATCTGGGGCGAAGGGACACTGGTGACCGGCTTGTTCTTCGCCGCGCTCATCCTGCCAGTCTTCGTGTTCCGCCACTACATCCAGGACAAGGGACATTTCCCAGCTGCGATGAAGGAAGACATGCTTTTGGCGCATGAGGAGGGGGCCACCAAGGCTGGCATGCTGCCCTATCTGGCGCTCGCCGGCGGTGTTGCGGTCGTCGCAATCTCCCACTGGCTGGCACTCTAGCCGGTTCCTCCGGACGAAAGCGTGTGCTCCGCTTTCGTCCACATGGCTGGTGCGGGCGGGCATCGCCGCACCAGCTGGCCTAAATCCGAGCCGTGAACGGGATCACGCTGGGAAGGCGAAGCGCTCGATTCTTAGGCATTAGGAGAAACGTATGAACGCGCCGAACAAGCATGCGGCATTTTCCGCAATGGCGTCGTTGCCGGACGCTGATGTCTCCGTTCTGCTGCGCGGCTCGAAGCCGCCGACAGAGTTCCTTGTGCTGGTGCTGCCCGGTTTCTCTCAGCTCTGCCTTGCCTCGCTGATAGAACCCCTTCGACTTGCCAACTCGCTCACGCGCTCCGCACTATTCGATTGGAAAATCCACAGCCTGGACGGAAACCCGGTCCGATGCGCCAGCGGCCTATCGATGGGCGTGGCCGGAAGCTTGGCGGACGTAGCGAAAAGCTTCCATCCGAACGTTAACCTGGTTCTGTGCGCCGGCGAGAATGTCGAGAGGTTCCGGGGTGCCGTGTTGCGCAGCTACCTCCGTCAGGCATTGCGGGCCAGGGTGCCGATCTACGCGCTCGGCACCGCGGCATGGTTGCTTGCTGACGCAGCTATCTTGCGCCACGCGCGTTGCACTATCCACTGGAGTCGGATGGCAGCCCTATCAGAAAAATTCGAAGACCTTGCGGTCGATGATGCGTTGTTTGTCCGCCACGGACAGATCGTCACCTGCGCCGGAGAGTTTGCCGCCTTCGATCTCGCCATGGATCTGGTTCAAAAGCAGGGTGGTACCAGCCTCGCAGGCAGTATCTGCCAACATGTAGCGGCCGATCGATGGCGAGACGGCGCCAGCTGCCAGTCCGTACCGCCGGGCCTGCGCTACAGCGGTGCCGGAAAGCGGTTGTTACCGATCATCAAACTGATGGAAGCAAATCTGGAGGATCCGCTGTCACTCGAGGAAATCTCGCGCCGCGTTGCTGTTTCGCGCCGACAAATCGAGAGGCTTTTCGAACGCCACCTGTCACGCACACCCTTCCAGCACTATTTGGCCCTGCGATTGGCCAAGGCGCGGCAGTTGATCGAACTGACCGACATGCCGATCATGGATGTGGCCGTGGCCTGCGGCTTTGTTTCGTCCTCGCATTTCTCGAAGACGTTTCGCGATAATTTCGGGGTGCTGCCGAGAGAGCTGCGAATGCTGGACCGCGCTTGACTGGCCTTCCTATCGACTGGTGTTTAATGAGCGACTTGGTCGTAACGACCGGTGTACGTGGTCGGCAAGCACTCAGATGATCCCCCATTTTGCCTAGGATAAGTGATCGCCGAGAGGCAGCTATCGCATGCGTTCACCTGCAAACCGGACAGGCAGCAAACGGCCCCGATTCTGACGTTCGGCAACGCGCCAACACCGGACATTGACAGAGGTGGGTGTCATCGTATCCTCGCCCGCAGGTTCGCGGGGTGAGGTCATGTCGACGGTAACGCAACACATCATCGATCGAGGCGATGGCGCTCGCGTCGAACTATTCCAGGCACGACCGTCTGCGGCCAAGAACGGGGCGATGCTGTTCGTACATGGCAATCAGGGCGGACTTCTCTTAGGTGGGAAAGAGGCTGTCGATGACGGGTCGCTGGTTCGGTTCTCGTCCCGTCTTGGTGCAACGGCGGCTGCAATCTCGCAGCCTGGTTTTGGTGCATCGGACGGCCCCGCCGATTTCTGCGGCCCGACTACTCAGCAAGCGATTGTAGCCGCTTTGGAGTTTCTGAAGCAGCAGCCATCAGTCGATCCCGCACGTATAGTTCTCTACGGAAACAGCCGAGGGGCTGTTGCATCTGCCATGGTGGCCACGAAAGTCCAGGGCCTCAAGGCGCTCATCCTAACAGGCGGCGTTTATGACCTGCGAGAAGCCTACGAAAGTAGTTCGAGAGGCTTGCAGCAGGCGATCCAGAAAGAGGCAGGTGTTTCGAACGAAAGCTTTTTGGATAGATCCGCACTACATCATTCGCACAGGATTCAAGCGGAAACCTTACTTCTCCACGGCAAGTATGATGATCATGCATCTGTCGATCAAGCTGAACGATTTTCGGAGGCACTTGCACAGGTAGGTGTGCCAGTAAGCTTCTACGCGCTCGAAGGCGGTCATCGCCTTCCCCGAGAACTGGTCACGCCAATCCTCCGAGACTTCTTAATTCGAATATTTGCGCCAGCCGCAACGCTTCATTGACCTATGACCGCTTCGGGCCGACCGAGGGCATGGCAACGGTCAGTTGAAGGTCCGCTTTCGTAGGCCTCTCCCCGAAAGCCGCATTCCGCTTCCCACCCGATCCGGTCGTCCGTGGCCATTCCCAGTTTGAGAGCAGACATGCAACTCAGAGCTTCCAAGGATTTCGCGGCAGGTTGACTAAAGGTACCTGGACCGACATCTTAGTGTTGGCGTGACCTACGCCCAACCTCCTTGACCTTCCCCAGCATGGTCTTGAACGGAGGCAAAGGGACTTGTTGTCTCGGGTCGCTATCTTGGTCCGATCGTTTCGGGCGGGTTGCTGGGGAACTGCGCTCGCGACGTGAAAGGCCTCAGATGACGGAAAACAAAAATCTCAAACGCCGAGTACGTGCCCGCGCGGCAAAGACGGGCGAATCTTACACTGCTGCGCTCCGGCACATCCGCCAACGGGCAGACAGTTCTTCGCTTCAATCGATACGACTGGCTGTAACGCAGACGTCGCTTTCCAACGATCCGCGCAACATCGCGGCGCTTCACGCCAGCGGCGCAGAAATCCGCCACCTCATGGAGCGGGCTCATCAGGCTGGTGCGCGCCTTATCCATTTTCCCGAGGGAGCGACCTGCGCCCCAAACAAGCGGATCATGTCAAAGACCGGCCCCGCAGAAATCGGCCCATCGGACTGGAGCCGCTTCGAATGGACGGCCCTACGTGGTGAACTGGACGAGATCCGCAGGCTAGCCAGGCGGCTGAGGCTATGGACGGTGCTCGGGTCGGTACATCAGCTCACCTCGCCAAACCGCCCGCACAATAGCCTCTATGTCATTTCTGACCGTGGGGAATTGGTCAACCGCTACGACGAGCGGATGTTATCAAACACAAAAATCTCATTCATGTACTCCCCGGGAAACGCTCCAGTTACGTTCGACGTGGATGGCATTCGTTTTGGTTGCACTCTGGGCATGGAGGCACATTACCCTGAGATTTTCGCAGAGTATGAGCGGCTCGACGTCGATTGTGTACTGTTCTCGACCACCGGAGAACTGCCAGCCGCCGCACCGGCTTTCGCAGCCGAGGCGTTGGGACACGCCGCCAGCAATACGTATTGGGTCAGCTACTCCGCCCATGCCCCGCAGAGTGTCACCGCCCCTTCAGGAGTCGCAGCGCCTAACGGTCATTGGGCCGTGCAATGCGCGGCAGATGGAACTCCTGATCTTGTTGTAACGGATATCGCCATTGACCGGGATAATCCCGCTCGCCCATGGCGACGAAAGGCTCGCGCTGAGCTCTACGCGGCCTACCAGGTGACCAGTGATCCAAGGAGCGCTGATCGAAACCTGTACTGATCCCAGTATTTCGGTCAGCGGATCATCTTGCTTCGCTGACCACCCAACATCGGCTGCTTCTTCATCTCGCAGGCCAAAACCTGCCAGTCCGTATCCCACCCCAGGACAGACAGAACGGAG
>NZ_JBFUKO010000201.1:0-8422 GCF_056400805.1 Aminobacter sp. P4_H6_2 | reverse complement strand
GTTCATCGCTGCGGTCAAGTTTCTGTTCGGGTTGGGAGAGGTTGTTTGAAAGGTTCTGGCTCATGCGGCTCCCCCGCTTGTTTCGTTGACCAGGCCGGCCTTGCGGTCGAGACGTCTGGAGACGGAATTTTCCGTGGCGCCTGTGATTGCGGCGACGAGTTCCTGGCTGGAAGCGTCCGGCAAAAACACGCCGTTGTTCCGTCCAAGCCGCAGTACGACGATGCGGTCAGCTACGGCGCGCACATCTTCCATGTTGTGGCTGATGATGATGACACCGAGGCCGCGCTCGCGGACGCGTTCGATCAGGTTGAGCACCTCGGCGGTCTGAGCGACGCCAAGCGCCGCCGTGGGCTCGTCGAGCATGATCACCTTGGGGTTGAGCAGAAGCGAGCGCGCCACCGCGACCGTCTGGCGCTGGCCACCCGACAGGGACGCGATGGGCTCGCGAACAGAGGGAATTCGCGCGGCGAGTTCGCGCAGGAGCCTCCAGGCGCGGACTTCCATGGCGACCTCGTCCAGATTCCATGGCGACATCTCATGGCCGAGAAACAGGTTGGCTACGACATCAAGGTTTTCGCACAAGGCCAGGTCCTGGAACACAGTCGCAATACCAAGGCCAAGTGCGGTGCCGGGACTGTCGAGGACCACCCCTTGTCCGCAGAATTCGATGGTGCCTGATGTCGCCTGGTGCACACCGGCGAGAATTTTGACAAGCGTCGACTTGCCAGCGCCGTTGTCGCCCACGAGCGCCACGACCTCGCCGGCATTGATGTCGAGCTCGATGTCGGTGAGCGCGGATACTGCGCCAAAGTTCTTGGAGATGCCGCGCAGCCGCAGCACTGGCTCGCCCTTGGCGGGGATACTCTGGATGTTAGCTGTCATGGCCTTGACCTCTCGACCGAAAGCACCCGGCCACGCCAAGCGCGGCCGGGCACGAATTTGCAGCGTCAGTTGATGATGCCGAGTTTGCGGCAACCTTCAACATATTCGCCGGTGCAGATTTCTTCGGGCTTGTTGATCCCCTTGTCGAAAATCTCCGCCTTGATGTTTTCAGCCGTAACGACGGCCGGGACAAAAAGCTGCGAGGGCGTGTCATAGAGCTTGTTGGGCGCTTCGGGCGTCTCGCCCTTCAAAAGCTTCACGGCGACATTGGCGGCTGCGGCCGCCACGATTTCGGAAGGCTTCGAGATCGTATTGTACTGGTCGCCCGAAATGATCAGCTGCAGGGCGGCGATGGTTGCGTCGTTGCCGGTGACCGGCGGGACCGGCTTGGCGCCCGCTGCCTTCAGCGCTGCGATCGCACCGCCGCCCGTGCCGTCGTTGGCGGCAACGATGCCCTTGATCTGGTCGCCGAAGCGGGTGATCTGGCCGGCAGCCCATTCTTGAGCCTTCGGCGGCGCCCAGTCTGGCGTGTCGAATTCGGCAAGTGTCTTGTAGGGCGATGCGTCGAGGGCGGAATCGATGCCGTCGCGAATGAGGCCGGCGGCAGCGTCGGTCGGCGAGCCGTTGATTTGGAGCACGCCTGCCCCGTCTGGAACGCCGGAAGCCTTCAGATGGTCGACAAGCGACTGCGCGATGGCGCGGCCAATGCCTTCATTGTCGAAGGAAACGTAGTAGTCCGCCGGCTTGCTGGGGATCGGACGGTCATATGCGATGACCTTGACGTCCTGGGAATGGGCAATTTCGACCAATGCCGCGGCTGCTGCGGAATCGACCGGATCAAGAACAATGACCTTGGCGCCCTGGGCGATCACGGAATTGAATTGCTGCTGCTGCAAGGCCACGTCGGCATTGGCGTTCTGGTAGATGACCGTGCAGCTCGGACAAAGCTTAGCCATCTCGGCCTTGAAGCCTGGATAGTCGTGCTGTTCGTAGCGGGTCGAGGCCTGGTCCGGCATTAGAAAGGCAACGGTGGCAGCTTCCTGCGCCATCGCAGCGCTGYCGAGCGTCACGGCCAGGCCGGCCGAGGCAAGCAAATAAGTAAGCGTCTTCATAAGTTTCCTCCACCAATGATTTGGGCCCGCAAGCTAGGCTTCCGGAGGAAATGTCAGAGTTCAGGCCTCGCTGCGCCATTCGCCGTCGTGGCGCACGAAATCGAGCGTTGCAACTTGCGCTGCCGCGTCGATTGTCCCGGTTCCTGATCCGACTCCTCCCCGAGTCAGCTTAGCTTTGCTGGCAACTACATCGATTGCGCAAGCTTGCTCAATCGATGAAGCAGAATTGCTCCGTATCTCCGTTGATGTCAAGGTGGCTCGGAAGTGGAGACCTTATTCGTGAAGCGAAGCACGCTGACAAAACGTACGACGATCTACGATCTGGCCGAGCTGGCCGGCACGTCGGCAAGCGCTGTGAGTGCTGTGTTGAACGGAAACTGGAAGAAGCGGCGCATCAGCACTCAGCTTGCGCAAAAGATCACACTGCTCGCCGAAGAGCAGGGCTATGCGCTGAATATGCAGGCAAGCGTGCTGCGCCGGGAACGTTCGAAGATCATCGGTATGATCGTGCCAAAATACGACAACCGCTACTTCGGGTCGATCGTCGAGCGGTTCGAGGCGATGGCGCGCGACAGGGGGTTGTTTCCCATCGTAACTTGTACCCGCCGCGATCCTGCGCTGGAAATAGAAGCGGCAAGGGCCATGTTGTCCTATCAGGTCGACTGCCTGATCGCCACCGGTGCGACCGATCCAGACAGAGTAGTGGATCTGTGCTCGGCTGCGGGCGTTCGTACCGTGAACCTCGACCTGCCAGGTACGCGAGCACCTTCGGTCATCTCGGACAATTATGGCGGCGCGCTCGAGCTGACGCGGCGGGTGCTTGCGAACAGCGAGAAGAAATTCGGCGAAATGACCCCGTTACTGTTTGTCGGAGGGCGCGGAAACGATCACAATACGTCCGAGCGCGTGCGGGGCTTCCGCACAGCCCACGCCGAAGCTGGCATCGAGGTCGATGAAAGGCTCATCTTGACGTGGGGTTACGCGCCAGAGAAGTCTGAGCAAGCCATGAAACACTTAGCCGAAACCGTGGGTGCTCTGCCTCGTGGCATGTTCGTGAACTCGACCATATCGCTCGAAGGAGTCATGCGCTGGCTTCGTGGGTCAGGCCTGTACGCCGACCGTATGCCGCTGCTCGGCTGCTTCGATTGGGATCCCTTCGTGGCGATGCTTGGCGATCACATCGAAATGATTCGCCAAGATGTTCCTGGAATGCTCGATGCGGTCTTCGAGATCATCGATTCCGGCGCTTCTGAGGTGAAAACGGTTCAAATTCCGCCGATCGTGGAAAAGGTTGGTTAGAGCGAGCAACTCGGCTCTGACCCACGATGCTCGTCACTCTGCCGAGTCTTGGAGCCGCTCTTGAATGTCTCGGATGCCACGTAGCACGCGCCAGAAGTCGACGTGATCTGTCTGCTCGATATAAAAGTGTAACGCGCAAGATCGGTTGGCAGTTCTAGGGTTTTGCCGGGAATATGCGGGATTAGCCGGGAAACGGCGAAAATGGACGACAGAACATGGCTTGAGCGGGCACTGTCGACTACTTTTTCCCCCGCGTCGGCGATGGACTATGCCAATCGAAGTTGCGCGACGCATGCCTGATCGGATGCGTAGGATTTGTAGCGGCCGATCGCGGTCTCAACGAGCGAGCGCTTACCGTAGCTGGTCGCAGCCTGCCATTTCATCCGGCCGTCTATGTTGATCGCCGCGATATGCCGGTCCCGCTGGCTGAGAGGTTCGGTATCTGCCCGCTCGATTGCGTTTGCACGCGGCGGTATGACGATCGCTGCACTGCCGCTATGGTTGGCGACGGCCTTGTAGGTTGGCTCGCTGTCATAGGCGCCATCGGCTGTGAACTGGCCGATCTCTCCATCGATCTGGTCGAGCAGCGGCTCCACCTGCGAGGAATCTCCAGTGTCCTGATCGGTCATGATGTGAGCAATGATATCACCGCTGTCGGCTTCCAGCGCCAGATGCAGCTTTCGCCAGCTTCGCCGCGATCTGACGCCGTGCTTCTCCTCCAGCCACTGCCCGGCGCCATAGATTTCGAGCCGGTGCTGTCGATGAGGACATGTACGGGTCCGTCTCCTGGAAACCGGCGACCTTGCCGCCTACCAGGCATTCGGGAGATGCTTGTCCGACGGCTCAGCGTCGTATGATCGGGGACGGCGAGATCCAGCCCCATCAACTGCAGCACCGATGCCAGCAAGCCCTCCGCCTGACGCAGCCGCAGGCCGAACACCAGGCCCAGCGTCAGAGCAGTTTCAATCGCCAGATCGGAGTAGCGCGGCTGGCCGCCGCGGGTCGTCCGCTTCGGYGCTCGCCAAGACGACAAGGCTTCCGGCGTGAGCCAGAGCGTCAGGCTTCCTCGTCGGCGAAGACCTGCGTCATATTCCCGSCAGTTCGTCACCTGGAACTTCATCTTGCCGATGCGATGGCGGCGGGAGGCACAATGTTTGAAGGGCATGAAGATGACGAACCGGCTATTTCAATCGCCCCTCGACTACGCCATCGCCGCTAAACGATCCGTGCACCAATACTGCGTCGTGGCAGCAACTCCGAGGCGCTAACGGATTTCCCGCGCGACCGCCTGAAGTTTCTGAAAGGCGGTGTATCTGTGGGCATGTTGCTTAGCAGTTTTCCCATCAGCAGGGGTATAGGTGGCATCCGTACGCGAAAGGCTCGTCATCGCAGAGCCGATGTCAGCGAACACCCCGGCAGCCACGCTCCCGAGAATGGCTGCTCCCAACAGAACAGGCTCTTCCGAGCGCGTTGCCAGAACCGGCTTTCCAGTTGTGTCGGCAAGGAGTTGGCGGACAATGTCGAGCTGGCCAGCACCCCCGCTTATGACGATCTTTTCGATCGTCGCGCCGGATGACGCCTGCACGTCGATGATCTGACGCAATCCATAGCCGATACCACACAGTCCCGCGATGTAGAGTGAAACGAGATTGTCGATATCGTGCTCCATGCCAAGGCCGGCAACGACAGCGCGGGCATGCGGATCGGCAAAGGGCGCACGGTTGCCGAGAAATTCCGGGACGACATGAAGGCCGTCGGCCAATTCTACCGCCTGGGAAAGCTTTGCAACCTTCTTCGCGGCAAGCTCGGCGAGCAAGACCGGAAGCGAGACACCCTCGGTTTCCGCCAGTTCCTGTGCCTCGCCGGCCGCAGGATGGAAAGACAGGAGTTGCTCGATAGCAGCTCCGGCCGCGGATTGGCCGCCTTCGTTCAGCCACATGCCTGAGACCATCGCCGAATAATAGGGTCCCCAAACACCGGGCACGAACACCGGTGCTACGGTTGAGGTCATCGTGCAGGACGAGGTGCCAAAGACGTATCCGAGATTGCTCTGTGGGAGGCCGTCCACTCCCACTGTTCCAATGCCGCCTGCATGAGCGTCGATCATGCCTGCGCCCACCGGAGTGCCAGCAGGCAGACCAAGTTCTTGGGCCGCACGCTTAGTCAGACCGTTTCCGACTGCTGAGCCCGGATCCACCACATCCTGGCCGATGCGTGAGAAATCCTCGTCCGCAAGCACACCGAGGCCGATCTGCCGGAAGTAGCTCGAGTCCCAGCGCTTCTCATGTGCGAGGTAGGTCCACTTGCACGTAACCGTGCWGGTCGAGCGAGCAAGATCCCCCGTCGCGCGCCAAGTGAGGAAGTCGGCAAGATCGAAGAACTGCCACGCGGCATCGAAGACCTCGGGGCGGTTTTCATGCAACCACAGCAGCTTCGGCGTCTCCATCTCGGGCGAGATGCGTCCGCCGACATAGCGCAGGACTTCATGGCCCTGCGCATTGATCCGTTGCGCCTGGGGTACTGCGCGGTGGTCCATCCATACGATGATGTCGCGCTGCGGATCCTCTGAGGGTCCCACGGGCAGAGAACTGCCATCCTTGCCGAGGACAACGAGCGAACAGGTCGCATCGAACCCGACACTGACGACAGTCTGTGGATCGATGCCAGCGTTGGCGACCGCCTCGCGGACCGAGGCGCAGACGGCTGCCCAGATCTCGGTGCTCGACTGTTCGACGATTGAACCAGCCTCGCGCCAGAGCGTGATATCGCGCTTGGCCGATGCCAGCATGTTGCCGGTAAGGTCGAACAGGCCCGCCCTTGCGCTGCCGGTCCCGACATCAACGCCGATAAGATAGCGTTCGCCGCCCGTGGGGCGTGCGGAGGAAGTGTTGGTCATGGTCTACCGCCTGCAATCAGAATTGGATCGGCGAAGGCAACAACCTTCGTCTGCGACACTCAAAGATCGACGCTGTTTGGCAGGATCACTAGATCGCGTATCGTGACGTTACGCGGACGCGTCAGCATGAAGAGCACCGCATCGGCCACTTCCTTCGGCTGCATCAGGCTGCCATTGGCGAGCGCCTGGTCCATTTTTTCCTTCGGCCAGTCGTCGAGCAGGGCCGTGACCACCGGGCCTGGCAGCACCGCGCCTACGCGCACGCCGTGCTGGGCCACCTGGCGCCGGGTGCTGTGGACGAAGGCCTGAACGGCGAATTTCGAGGCCGTGTAGATCGGTTCCCAGACAACGGGTACGACACCGGCAATCGAACTGGTGAAGAGGATGTCGCCGGACTTCTGCTCGATCATGTAGGGCAGCACAGCATGCACTGAGCGGAAGGCTGCGTTGATATTGAGATTGAGAACCCGGTCCCAGGCATCCGGGTCGCCTTCGGCAACCGGACCGCCGATATAGGCGCCGGCATTGGCGTGGAAGACATCAAGCTTGCCGGCGATCTTGATGATCCGCGGCAGCATGCCGGACACCTCGGCCGGCTTGAGCAGGTCGACGACAAGTGGCAAGGCGTTCGGGCCCAATTCCTTACAGAGCTGCACCAGCTTGTCCTGTGCGCGGTCGATAAGGACGACCTTTGCGTCTTCGGCCAAAAGTGTACGCGCGCATTCGAGCCCGATGCCGGAGGCAGCGCCTGTGATGGCTGCGACTTTGCCCTTCATGAGATCTGCCATTTTATAACTCCATTTCGATATATTGGGTCAGGCGCGGCCGTGGCTGACCCGAGAGCGCCGCGCCAGAGAGTCGACGATGACCGCGATGGCCAGGACGCCGCCGGTAATCATGTAGCGAAGCGACGAGCTGAGATTCAAAAGCGTCAAGCCATTTGAAATCGCTTGGATGACGATAATCCCGAGCAGGGCCGAATAGGCGCTACCGCGTCCGCCGAAGAGGCTAGTGCCGCCGATGACAGCTGCCGCGATCGCATTGAGGTTGACGTCGCCAGTGCCGGCCTGCTGGCTCGAGGAGGCAAGTCGTGAGGCCGAAAGGACACCGCCCAGCGCTGCCAGCGTGGAGCAGAGCACGAAGGCGCTCATATATATCCTGCGCACATTGATGCCAGAGCGTCGTGCGGCTTCTTTGTTGCCGCCCACGGCGAACATCGAGCGGCCCCACTGGGTGCGCGTCAGCGCGTAGTTGAGCATCACGGCGAGAGCGACGAAGAGGCCGAACATCCATGGCACGCCACGGCCGAGGTTGAGATAAAAGACTGCCAGTTCGAGCGCAACGGTCAGCATAATGGCTTTCAGGATAAGCGTGCCGAGCGGCTGGGCTGAAAGGTTGGCTGCCTGGCGCTGACCCATGGTGCGCATGCCCTTGGCGATCATCGCGATGCCTGGCAGCAGCGCTAGCCCATGCGAAAGCCAGTCCGGCATGATGAGGATCTGGCCAAAGCGAACGAGAGACGAGGCATAGGGCAGGTTGATCGAACCAGTCGGCCCGAGAATGTAGAGCTGCAGGCCGAGCAACGCCAGCAGGCCGGCGAGCGTGGCAATAAAGCTCGGCATCCCGAGGCGGTTGTAGAGGGTGGCGTAAAGCAGCCCAACGCAGGCGCCAACGACAAGGGCTGCGATAATCGCACCGGCGACGGGCCAACCCATATTGACCCACAGCACGCCCACCATAGCGGACGCCAGGCCGCTCATGGAGCCAACGGAGAGGTCGATCTCGCCAAGCACCAACACACAGATGATCCCGAGCGAGATGACGCCGACGGTGGCGCAATCGAAGAGCAGGTTCACCAAGTTGTTGGGCGCAAGAAAAATTGGGTTGAGAGCCGAAAAGACGACCGAAATGACGATGAGCCCGACGGCGACCGGCAGCATTCCGAGGTCGCCGGAGCGCACGCGGTCAGCGAACCCGCGCATCATTCCAAAGATACCCTCGTCGCGGCGCACGCGTTCATCGCTGCGGTCAAGTTTCTGTTCGGGTTGGGAGAGGTTGTTTGAAAGGTTCTGGCTCATGCGGCTCCCCCGCTTGTTTCGTTGACCAGGCCGGCCTTGCGGTCGAGACGTCTGGAGACGGAATTTTCCGTGGCGCCTGTGATTGCGGCGACGAGTTCCTGGCTGGAAGCGTCCGGCAAAAACACGCCGTTGTTCCGTCCAAGCCGCAGTACGAC
>NZ_JBFUKO010000200.1:0-8455 GCF_056400805.1 Aminobacter sp. P4_H6_2 | reverse complement strand
GCCACAGGTATCACCGCTTTCCTGACTTTCTTCATCGTGCCAATCCTCTCACTCATTTCAGTTTCCTCGTATTGGCCGGGCAAGGCAGAAGCCTTACTTGCCTGCCCGGTATGCGAACTGCCGGGCAACCCGGCGCAGCCGGACCGCTATCGGCATCCGCAAATGGCGAACCGCCGCCGGGTCCCCCAAAGCGGTTCTCATCGCCTTGAGCGGCGATCGCTGCTTGATGTGCTCCACCAATGACAGGAATGTGGCAGCCTGCCTGAGGCTGCGGGCACGTCGCGTGAACGCTTTTCTCGCCTGGGGATCGAGCCGATTGGACGCCTCAAAGGCCGCATCGGCGCGCTGCATCGCTTCGACGTGATRCAGCTCCAGAACCCTTGAGATTGAACCGCTGCGGACATGATAGGCATAGCCTACAGCGGGTTCGACGGCGCAACGCCCGCCCTTGGCAAGCGCGCTGGCAAGCAGGATATAGTCCTCGCCAATGCGCAGGTCTTCGTCGTAGCGAAGGCCATGTTCGCGGAGATACTCAGCCATGAATATCGGCTTCATGTAACCAAAATTGAACGTCGTTTCGAAGACMACATTGCCGCCGATGAAGTCAGCCAACGACAATTCCGCGAAGTTTTCGAGATATTCCTGCGGGAACATCACCTCCGGTTGCGTTCCGTCTTCTCGAATCACTTCGATGTTGTCGACGGCCATCCGCGCGCCACTTCGCTCGGCGCGGGATATCATTGCCGCGAGACGATCGGGCCGCACTGCATCGTCGGAATCGAGGATCGAAACCCAACGGCCCCGTGCAGCATTCAGGCCGGCATTGCGCGCGCCGCCGGGGCCGCAATTTGCCTCCAATGCCAGTACCCGCACCCGCTGATCGGCATAGGATCGGGCAAGTGCCAGTGTGGCGTCCGACGAGCAATCGTCAACGACGATCACCTCGACCGTGACGCCGCGTTGCGCCAACGCGCTGTCAATGGCGCGGCCGAGCGTCGCTTCGGCGTTGTAGGCGGCGATGACGAAGCTGACGTCAGGCTGCATCCTGCCCCCCTCCGCTGCCATAGAGGCGCAGTTCTCGAACGCCGACCAGCCCGCTCAGAACGCCCAAATGCATGACGCCCCTGAGCAGGCTTCGGTTGCGGCTGACCGGCCGGAACACGGCGATTCCGGCGGCAGCGAAGCAATAGGAGGCCTTGGCCGACGCCCGGGCCAGTTCGCCGGCCAACCGCATTCCTGGGCGCTTCGAACCGAGCAGCCGGCCATGGGTCTGGCCGACGCGGAAACGCCGCTTGGTGAGCCAGCCGAACGAGGCGCGCCCCTGAGGTACCGGCTCTTCCACCCAGGCCTCGGCAGCGTAGGCTATGCGGCCGCCGGCTCCGAAAGCTTGGTCGAAGAACTCGGTATCCTCGCCACCCGACTGGCCGCGCGCCAGGGAGAACCGGCGGCCGGCGATGCTTGGGGATTTCATCCTGAGCAAGGCATTGCAGGTGTAGCCGGTGCGGATTTCGCCCTGGACGAAGACCGGAAAGGTCGAATGAAAATCGCCGACCTGCATCCAGCCTGGCGCCCCTGCCCCGTAACGCGCCTTGACCGGGCCAAGCACCACGTCGGCGCTTGTCGCTTGCGCTGTTTCGACAAGCCTTTTCAGCCACGAACCTGTGGCCGTCTCGTCATCGTCGATGAAGGCGACAAAATCGGCGACACTGGCGTCGAGGCAGGCGTTGCGGGCAATCGAGATGTTGCGTGCCGGGCTGTGAACGTAGCGGATCGGCAGCGGCAGTTCCCGCGCAAGATCGGCCACGAGTTGCGATGCGCTAGGCACCTCGTCATTGTCGGCGACGATGATGCCGATCCGGTAACCCTCCGGCAATTCCATGGCTGCCAGCGAGCGTAGCGTTTCAGCGAGTTCCCTGCGCCTGAAGGTGCAGACACAGATGTCGATGCTGCCGGCATTCATGCGGTCCGCCCCTTTGTTCCGGCATCGATCAGTTGCAGCCAGAAACCGAGCGACCAGGCGAAATGCATGACCATGGCTGACACGCCGGCGAGCGCGCGTTTGGGCGCGCCCGAGCGAAGCCCCAGAAACAACCCATAGCCGAGGCAGACAGCCGCCCACTGGACAAATGGCACCGCAAAAACCCAGTGCCATGGCGTGAACACCGTGAGCAGAGCTGCAGGCACCACCATCAGCGGCACCATCTGCCTGATCTTGGGAATGACGCGATGCTTGAGCACGTTCTTCGCCCTGCCCCGGCCATAACCGAGATACTGACGATAGAGGGCGGACAACGAATTGCGCGGATAGTAGTTCATGCGCGTGCGGCCGCTCATCCAGATGCGGTAGCCGGCCTCCCGCAGGCGGTGATCCAGTTCGGCGTCCTCGTTGTGGCTGAAACTCTCGTCGTAGCCACCGAGCCTGCGGAACACGCTCACCCGCATCAGCGCGTGATGGCCATGATCGACCCACGCGCCGCTGGAGCTGTGCCTGTGTTTCGAACCTCCGGTGCCGAGCCTCGAATTCTGCGCGGCGGCCACCGCCTGCTGCACCAGACCCGCGCCCTTGGTCAGCATCGACACGACAACCGAGTCAGCACCGGTTTCTCGCGCCTCCTCCAACAGCCGGTCGCAGAAATCGTCGGGATAGCCGCCATGCGCGTCGATGCGGATCAGATAGTGCACGCCGTTGCCGAAGCGCTCGACCGCGAGGTTGATCGCGGCACTTTGGATACGCTTCGGATTGTCGATCAGCACGACATTGGCGTCGTCCGCCGCAGCCTTGGCAGCAATCGCGCGGGTGGCGTCGCTGCTGCCGCCGTCGGCAACGATGATCCGCGCGGAAAGCCGCCTCGCAGCTGGCCGAAGCTTGGCGAGCAAGGCACCAATGTGGCGCTCTTCGTTGAGGCACGGAATGATAATGATGCAGGAAGGGTTTTCAGGCATTGCTCTGCTTGTTTGTATGATGTCAGGCGGCGATGGTGCCGATTTCGGCGCGGCCAGCGATGCGCTGGAGCTTTGCCACCAGCGCGCGACAATCGGAGCTATCGCAGCTCCAGGTCCCTTGATCGCGGGCGAGTACGCCCCGATGCAGGGCCTCGTAGCGCTCGGCCGTCATTGGCGAGAGCGTGTCCATCATTGCTCTCACCGACGGCTCGGATAGTACCAGCCCGACCCGCTCCCGTTGCAGGAACCCGGCGGTTTCGGTGTCGGCCATGGCGATCGGCACGGCGCCGAAGCGGCAGCCTTCATAGAGCCGGTTGGGCAGCAGCCACTTCGAGTTCTGGCCTTCCTCGAAGAAGTCGATCGCCCAGGAAAAATGGACCTCCCGGTAGATGTCGGCCATGTCCTCGGGGTTTCGATAGGCACCCTTGAAGCTCAAATAGGGCTCTGATTCGACAAAACCATGGAAATCCGGGAACTCGGAAAGTGCCGGCCGACCGCGCATGACGACCTCGAACTGCCCCTTCATCCTGCGGGTGAAGTCGGCCAGCAGTTCGAGCGACTTGCGGCAGCGCAGTGCGCCGAACCAGCCAATGCGCCAAGGCGGCCCATCGGGCGCCTTCGGAACCAATGGCAGGCCGCGCGTCAATTCGAGCAGCTTGTTTTCCACCAGCTCAATTGGCGCGTCGATCTGGCCGTATCTGTCGAAATAGTGCCTGACGAAAGCCGGCGAGCTTGTCAGCAACAGCTTGACGTTGCGCCCAAGCAGCCGTTCAGCCCCGCGCATGCCTTTGCCCAGAAGGTCCTCGCGCAGCACCAGCCGATGGATATCGAGGCACTCATAGACAATCGGCACCGAACCGGCGAACGTGCTTCGCGCACGCTGCGCCAGCGCCAGCATTTCGAGGTTGCGGGCGATGATCAGATCTGGAGCCGGCATGGCGCCCAGCGAGCCCGACATGCCCGCCGAAGCCTTCGCCACCGCCGCGATTCGCTGCGCAAACCGACCGTCTCGTGTGTACCCGAGGTCGATTGGCTCAAGGCCCTCAATGTCTTTTACCGGCTCATCAGTTCGCCGGAATCCGGCCAACGCAAGACGCGCACCACCGGCCTTGAGCATGATGACCCGCCGGCGAACTGCTGGATCGGATACGTCATGCACAAGGTACAGCACATGCAGCATGAGATTACTCTCGCTGTTTTGGCCCACCGCTCCGCGATGCTAGGGAAGCATTTGCTGCGCCGCAACAATTACTGGCCAATTCGGCCTCAACTTTTGTTGCGTCGCAAAATAGCCCGTTTGATCTGTATTGATGCGCGTGGGCGGGCCTATGCGCACGGAGACGCGGTTCCATGAAGAATGTCATTGTCGAAAACACCGTCTGCCTGAACACCGGCGACGCTGCGATCCTCCTGGCGATCCGGCATATCCTGAAATCGGCCTATGCCGGCGATATCCAGTTTCAGGTGTTCGACAGCCAGCCCGAGGTCGCGTCGCGGCTCTATCCCAGGCAGGCCTATCCAGACATCGAGATCCGCAAGCTTTTGGCCGAGTCGATCTTCAAATACCCCTATGACGACAACCGGCTGAAGAACCTCGCCAAGCCGATCTATAACAGGCTCGCGCTGAGCGCACTGCGCCACTACGGCAAGAGCACAGCACTGGACGAGACGATGTTCGGTACTGAGGACCGCCGCAGCCTCGACATGTACCGGCAGGCCGATCTCGTCATCACGACCGGCGGCACCTACCTCGTTGAAAACTACAATCTCGAGCGCCGCCTCAACCAGTTCCGCATCGATGCCATCTTCGGCAAGGACCCGGTCTTTTTCACCCAGTCGCTCGGACCGTTCGACAAGGACTACAATCGCCGCGAGTTGAAGCCGGTCTTCGACCGCAGCACGCTGATCCTGCTGCGCGACGAACGTTCGCGCGGCCATCTCGCCGGCCTCGTCGACAATCCCGGCAAGTGCCATGTCGTGGCCGATTCGGTGTTCGCACTTGCCGACAAGGCGCGAATCGAAGGGCTCCTGTCCGCCGGTCAACCGCCCCAGCCTACTGGCCGCGTCGGCATCTCGGTGCGGCACTGGAACTATGTCAGCGAGGGCGCCGACGGCATGCGTCGCTACATGGATTCGATCCGCGACATCGCGACCTCGCTCGTGCGCGACCACGGCAAGCAGGTGACGTTCGTGTCGACCTGCCAGGGCGTGCCGGAATATGCCCATGACGATTCCAAGACCGCGCGGGCCATCGTTGCCGAACTGGCGCCTGACATAGCCGCACAAGTCAGCGTCGATGCTGATTTCCACACGCCCGAACAACTGATGGAATTGGTCAAGGGCTTCGATTTCGTTGTCGCTACGCGCATGCACATGATGATCATGTCGCTGTGTGTCGGCACGCCGGTGCTGCCCATCGCCTATGAGTTCAAGACCAGGGAGCTTGCCAAGCGGGTCGGGCTCGCCGACCTCCTGCTCGACATCGACACAATGACGCCGGAGGAGGCCAACCGGAAGCTGGCGAGTTTCGCGGGCAATCTCGACCGCCTGAGAGAAACGACCCTTGCCGCAGTGCTCGAAGAACACGCCTCGGCGATGTCAGCGGCCGAACTGATCAGACCGCTGCTCCAAGACGCTTCAGCGAACGTTGCGGGCGATGGTCTTCCAGGCTTCGACAAGGGCAAGGCGCGACTGCGGCACAGCGACCATGAAGGCGAGCGCAACCGCGTAGCTTAGTGCTGCTGCGGTCACCGCGGCAACGAGATTGGACTGTTCGGTCAGCGATGCAGGGAGGTAGCCGTAGCCCAGCCAGGCGACGGCTGCAGCAACGACCAGCAGCCCCTGAACCATTATGAAGTCGAGCGCCGAGACAGGCCCGGTCCGCCCCAGCATCACCGCGAGCACCGGCAGCCGCAGCACATAGCCGCTGACGGCATAGGCTGCGGCGACGCCGACAGCGCCCCATTTCAGCCCGACGACGAAAGACAACACCGTCGTCAGTGCCGAATAGACACCCCAGCGGAACATCGTTCCTGTCTTGCCCTGGCAGATGAAGATCCAGCCTGTCGTGCTCGACACCGGCTGCATCAGCCCGGCAATGCCGAGCCAGGCGAAAATCGGCGCCACCGCCAGYCAGCGCTCGCCAAACAGGATCGTAACGACTGGCTCGGCAGCGATGGTCAATGCCGCGATGCCGGGTACAGTGATGAAGGCAAGCAGCCAGTTGGTCCGAAGATAAAGCTCGCGGAAGCGCGGCTTGTCGTCCTGGATGCGGCTGAGCAGCGGCAMCATCAGGCGCGACAGCGGCTGGTTGATGTTCTGCAGCGGAAACAACAGCAGCTTGTAGGCGCGATCGTAGTAGCCGAGCTCAATCGGCCCCGAAAACTTGCCGATCAGAATGTTGTCGAGGTTGCGCGAGAAGAAATTGACGAGGTTGAAGCCGGTAAGATTGGCGCCGAAGGACAGGATCTCGCGCTCGACCCTGAGGCTCGGTTTATCAGGTTTCCAGCGCGTGGCGAGCCATGCGCCCAGCAGCGTCACGATCGCGCCAGCGGCCGGCCCGATCACCAGCGCCCAATAGCCGAGACCGGCATAGGCAGCGGCGATCGCCGCAACCAGACCGGCCAACGCTGTCACCACGTCGTTGATCGCGAGTTGACCGAATTGCAGATTGCGGTTCATCAGCGCCAGCGGCAGCGCGGCAAGGCTTCCCAACAACAGCGGCGTTGCTGCGGCAAGGGTGATCCCGGTCATGCGGGCATCACCGTAAAAGGCTGAAACAGCAGGCGAAAGTGCTGCAATCACGATGGTGCAGATCAGGCCGGCAAGTGTGCTAATCCAGAACACCTGGTTGAGTTGCGACTGGTCGATCTCCTGCCGCTGGATCACCGCCTGCTGGAGGCCAAGATTCTGGAACAGCCCGACAAAGGCGATGATCGGCCCGACCGAGGCGACAAGGCCAAAGTCCTCAGGTGCCAGCATCCGTGCCAGGACCACCACCGACACAAACTGGATGGCAATCTTGATCGCCTGCGCTGCAGCGGTCAGCGCCCCGCCCCTGAGCGCGATGCGTCCCAATTGCTGGGCTTGAGCCGTCATGCGGCTGCCCTTGTCGCGGCAAGGCGGAACAGCGTGTCGGCGAAAGCGTCGTTGAGCCTGGTCGAATCGAAATCGTCCTCGACCTTGCGCCGCGCGGCGATGGCGAGCGCCTCGCAGGGGCCGGGGTTTTCGGCGATCCAGATCAGTTTTTGTGCCAGCGCCGCCGCATCCCTCTCGGGTGCGAGGAGACCGGTTCTGCCGTCCTCGATCAGTTCGGGAATTCCCGAATGATATGTGCTGACCACCGTCAGCCCGGCCGCCATCGCCTCCATCAACGCGACAGGAATGCCCTCAAGGTCGCCGTCGCTGGCCTTGACGCTGGGCAGTACGAAGACATCCGCCTGGCTCAAGCGCTGCTTGACCTCGCTATGCGCGCGCGGCCCAAGGAAGGCGACACGTTCGGATATGCCCAGCCTTGCAGCGAATTGTTTCATCTCATCGAGCAGTTCGCCGCCACCGATGATGGTGTAGGACCAGTCGATGTCAGGCCGCACGGCCTGCACTTCGGCGAGTGCACGCAAGGCAAACTCAATGCCCTTCTTCTCGGTCAGCCGGCAGACCGAGATCAGCGCCAGCGCGGTGTTGCCCTGCCGGCCGGCGTGAAAGTCGATCTCGTCAGTGTTGACGCCCATATGGTGTACGGCAACGGTGCCGGGGGCGGCACCTGCCCCTATCAACGCGTCGCGGAAGAAGCCGTTGACCGGCAGTTGCAAGGCGCCTTGTTGGAAGACAACTTCGTAACGCGACAACGTGCCGTCATGCATTGGCGCGCCGACATCATGGCCGTGGAAGATGGTCACCAAAGGTGCCGTGATTTGCCGCTGCTTCATCGCTCTTGCGACGCGCAGGCCATTGTTGCCGAAATGGGCAACGATGACGTCGTATTTCTCGAGCTTGCCGGCAAAGGCGATGTCGAGCGCAGTCGACGACTTGTCCCAGAGCCGGCCTGCCCATTTGCGAAGCGATGGGCGCAGTGCACCGAGCGCGCCCCACCATTGTTCGACACCGCCGGGTAGGTTGCGCCAGCGCGGATCGTCAATGTTGTGTTCCTTGCCAAAAGTCGTCTGATTACAGACGACCCCGACCTCGATGCCGCGCTCGAGGCATCCCGCGATCTGGTCGAGAACGAAGGTCTCGGAAAGCGAGGGGAACTTGTCGACGACAAAACAGACTTTCATCGATCCGCGCTCCAACTCAGGCCGCCTGATGGAGGCTGCCTGTCGCCGCTCGTTCGAGCACCCCCATGAAGGTGGCGAACTGGGCATCAGGATCGAGCTGGGGACGGTGCGAAAATTCGCGCGCGGCCTCCGACAAGCGCTCATATTCGGCCCGGTCATCCCACAGGCAGCGTACCGCGCCAACCCAGACATCGAGCGGTGCATCGTAGTCGAGGACGACGCCACCCTTGCCGATC
>NZ_JBFUKO010000199.1:0-8458 GCF_056400805.1 Aminobacter sp. P4_H6_2 | reverse complement strand
CGAGAGCGCCGAGCTTTCGCAGCAGGATCTTGCCGTGATGCAGGTGCTGCGGCCGGTGCCGCGCATTTCGATCCAGGCGTTCTGCGAAACCGACAGCGTCGCCGGCCCGATCGAACGCGCCGGCGAAGACCGGCGCATGGCCAAGGCCCATCTTCAAGTCCACATGGGCGGCATCGAAACCGCGCTTGAAGTCTACAGYGGCGCTCCAACGCCCAACCTGATCATCCTCGAGTCGCGCGGCGAGCCCAAGAGCCTGCTCGAAATGCTGCACCGTCTATCCGAATATTGCGACCCGAGTTCCAAGGTCGTGGTCATCGGCCACTACAACGATGTCGCGCTCTATCGCGAACTGATCCGTTCGGGCATTTCCGAATATGTCGTGGCGCCTGTGTCTACGGCCGATGTTGTCAGCGTCATTTCCTCCATCTTCGTTGATCCAGAGGCGGAGCCCATCGGCCGTTCGATCGCCTTTGTCGGCGCAAAGGGCGGGGTGGGGTCCTCCACCATCGCCCACAACGTCGCCTGGAGCATGTCCACCCTGTTCAAGTCGGAGGTCATTGTCGCTGATCTCGATCTGGCCTTCGGAACAGCCAATATCAATTTTGACCAGGACCCTGCCCAGGGCATCGCCGAGGCGGTGTTCGCGCCTGAGCGTGTCGACGAGGTCTATCTCGACCGCCTGCTCGCGCAATGCGCGGAACATCTGTCTCTGCTTGCCGCACCGTCGACGCTGGAGCGTGTCTATGATTTCGACGCCGAAGCCTTCGCCTCGATCATCGATACGGCCCAGCGCAGTACGCCGCTGATCGTGCTCGATGTTCCCCATATCTGGAGCGGCTGGAGCAAGAACACGTTGATCCGCGCCGACGAGGTGGTCATCACCGCGACGCCGGAATTGGCCAATCTGCGCAATGCCAAGAACCTGGTCGATATGCTCAAGCGGCTCCGGCCCAACGACCCGCCGCCGAGGCTGGTCCTCAATCAGGCCGGGATGCCCAAGCGGCCCGAAATTTCCGTGAAGGATTTCTCCGAGCCGCTGGGGATCACGCCGATGGCCGTCATACCGTTTGATCCGCTGCTGTTTGGCAATGCCGCCAACAATGGCCGAATGCTCGGCGAGATGGATGCGAAGAACGCGGTCGTCCAGACAATTAACGAGATCGCCCACGTCCTGACCGGAAGGTCCGAAGCCAAGGCCAAGAAGCCGTCCGGTCTCGGAGGAATTCTCAATCGGCTGAAGGCCCGCAAGAAGTGATGCGCGCTGCGCGGAGGTGCTAGTCGACCATGTTTGGCAAGAGAGGCAACGACGACGGCAACCGCTCGACGCCGGGATTCCGCCCAGTTGGAGCGGTGCCTGTGGCGCAATCCACTGACACGCTGGTTGCCTCGCGCCCTGCGGTGCCGTCACCAGCCGCATCTACTCCGGCTCGACGTGCCGCCGAACCTTCGCCATCCTTCGCCGCCGAGCGCAAGCCGCAGCAGCGCGAGCGCAGCGAAAGTTACTACGACACCAAGAGCCAGGTGTTTTCAGCGCTGATCGACACGATCGATCTGTCGCAACTCGCCAAGCTTGATCCCGACAGCGCGCGTGAGGAAATCCGCGACATCGTCAACGACATCATCGCGATCAAGAATTTCGCGATGTCGATCTCCGAGCAGGAGGAACTGCTTGAAGACATCTGCAACGACGTGCTCGGCTATGGCCCCCTGGAGCCGCTGCTTGCCCGCGACGACATCGCCGATATCATGGTCAACGGCGCCAAACACGTCTACATCGAGGTCAACGGCAAGGTCGAGCAGACCAATATTCGCTTCCGCGACAATCAGCAGTTGCTCAATATCTGCCAGCGCATCGTCAGCCAGGTTGGCCGCCGAGTCGATGAATCTTCGCCGATCTGCGATGCGCGCCTGCCCGACGGCTCCCGCGTCAACGTGATCGCGCCGCCGCTGTCGATCGATGGCGCTGCTCTCACCATCCGGAAATTCAAGAAGGACAAGCTGACGCTCGATCAGCTCGTCAAATTTGGTGCCATCTCGCCGCAAGGTGCCGAGGTGCTGAAGATCATCGGCCGTGTCCGTTGCAACATCATCATCTCGGGCGGTACGGGTTCGGGCAAGACGACGCTGCTCAACTGCCTTACCAACTATATCGACCGCGATGAGCGCGTCATCACCTGCGAGGACTCGGCCGAACTGCAGCTGCAGCAGCCGCATGTCGTCCGCCTGGAAACGCGGCCCGCCAACCTGGAAGGCGAGGGCGAAGTCACCATGCGCGACCTCGTCAAGAACTGCCTGCGTATGCGCCCCGAGCGGATCATCGTCGGCGAAGTGCGCGGACCTGAGGTTTTCGATCTGCTGCAAGCGATGAATACCGGCCATGACGGCTCGATGGGCACCATCCACTCCAACAGTCCGCGCGAATGTCTCAACYGTATCGAGGCGATGATCGCCATGGGCGGCTATTCGCTGCCGCAGAAGACCGTGCGTGAAATCGTCGTCGGTTCCGTCGACATCATCATCCAGGCCGCGCGTTTGCGCGATGGTTCTCGTCGCATCACCCACATCACCGAGGTGATCGGCATGGAAGGCGACGTGATCATCACCCAAGACCTGGTGCTCTATGACATCAAGGGCGAGGACCAGAACGGCCGACTGATCGGCCAGCATGTCTCCACCGGCATCGGGCGTCCTCATTTCTGGGATCGTGCCCGCTACTATGGCGAGGAGGCGCGGCTCGCAATCGCGCTGGAAGCCATGGAAAAGAGCGCAGCCTGACATGCAAGAAACGAGGATCTGACGCCCCATGTTCGGCCTCGACCCCATGATGCTGATCTTCATCGCCCTTGCTGGCCTCAGCGCCGGCGCGGTCGCCTACGCCTTTCTGTTCAATCGTATCGAGAGCCAGACCAATAGCGATCGTCGGCTTGCGTCGGTGAGGCAGACCGACTCCGACAAGTCAGTGGTGAAGGCATCCCGCGACCGGGTCGCCGAAGTCGCCAAGCGGCGTAAATCTGTCCAGGACACGCTCAACGAACTCGAGGAAAAGCAGAAGGCCAAGGACCGCAACATCAAGAAACCGCCACTGCGCGTCCAGATCCGCCAGGCCGGCATGCTGGTGACGGTTCAGCGCTTCTACGTCTATTCGGCCATATGCGGGTTGGTCGTCACTGCCCTGGTATTCATCGCCGGTGCCCCGCCGATCCTGCTGCCCGGTGCGCTGCTTGCCGGCAGCATTGGCCTTCCGAGATGGTTTGTCTCTTTCCGCAGAGGCCGCCGCGTCAAGCAGTTCCTCGTCGAATTTCCCAATGCGCTCGACATTATCGTGCGCGCCGTGAAATCGGGCCTGCCGCTCAATGACGGCATCCGCCTCATCGCCTCTGAATCGCCCGAGCCGGTTCGCAGCGAATTCCGTCGCCTGGTCGAAGCCCAGCAAGTCGGCGTCTCCATTCCTGAAGCAGCCTTGCGCATGACCGAGACCATGCCGTGCCCCGAAGCGGGGTTCTTCGGCATTGTCATCCAGATCCAGAGCCAGGCCGGCGGCAATCTCTCGGAAGCTCTTGGCAATCTTTCCCGGGTGCTGCGTGACCGCAAGAAGATGAAGGCCAAGGTTCAGGCGCTGTCGATGGAAGCGAAGGCGTCGGCCTGGATCATTGGTTCGCTGCCGATCATCGTTGCCTTGCTCGTCTATCTCAGCAGCCCGAACTACATCATGCCGCTGTTCACCACGAGCACCGGGCACCTCATCCTCGGTGTGTCAGGCATCTGGATGGCGATCGGCATCTTTATCATGCGCAAGATGATAAATTTCGAGGTTTAGGACAGTGACAGACCAAGTCGTCAAATCGCTCACCGATCCGTCATTTCTCATCGCGCTGCTCGTTGCCATCGCGGTCTTTGCCACTGTTTTCACCGTTATGCCCTCGCTGGGCAGCAATCCGCTCAAGGGGCGCATGAAGGCGGTRGCGCTGGAGCGTGACGAGTTGCGCGCCAAGCAGCGCATCCGCCTTTCCGCCGAAAGCGACCGCCGCCACAAGGGCTTGCGCGAACAACAGTCGATCGGCATGCGCAACATCGTTGAACGCCTTGATCTGCGACGGGCTCTGGTGGACGAAAGCACGCTCAATAAGCTCAAGGTTGCCGGTTTCCGTGGCCAGAACCCGCTGACAAGGTTCTTGTTCTTTCGCCTGGCACTGCCCTTCGTCGGCTTGGTTTTGGGGTTGGTCTACGTTCTCGTTCTTGGCGGAATCGCCGACAAGTCTGTCTTCGTCAAGATTTTCGTCTGCATCGTGCTTGCTTACGCCGGCTTTTACGCACCGGTGATCTATATCACTAACCGGGCCACCAAGCGTAAGCAGTCGATCCAGGCGGCCTGGCCGGATGCGCTCGATCTGATGCTGATCTGCGTTGAGTCAGGCATGTCGGTCGAAGCGGCCTTGCGCAAGGTCGCCGACGAGATTGGAGCGCAATCGGTCGATCTGGCTGAAGAATTCGTGCTCACCAATGCCGAGCTTTCTTATCTCACGGAGCGTCGCCAGGCCTATGAGAACCTGGCTTCCCGCACCGGTCTCGAACCGGTCAAGTCGGTCACCCAGGCGCTGATCCAGGCCGAACGCTACGGCACCCCTGTTGCCACGGCGCTGCGTGTGCTGGCAGCCGAAAGCCGCGACATGCGCATGAACGCGGCGGAAAAGAAGGCAGCCGCACTTCCCCCCAAGCTTACCGTGCCGATGATCCTGTTTTTCCTGCCGGTGCTGTTTGCCATCATTCTCGGCCCTGCCGGCATGCAGATCAGCCAGCGCGGCGTTTTTGGCGAAAAGCAGCAGTCGAGCAGCGAATAAAAGCCGCTTCGGCAGCAACAAAAAAAGCCGCGTTGTTCGACGCGGCTTTTGCATTCCAAGCTTTGCTGCCGGTCAGTTCTTCTTCGACTTGTCGTCGGCCTTGATCTGGTTCCAGGCATTCTGCTGGGCCAGCATGCCTCTGAGATAGCTGACATTGGCCTGTGCCTGTTCGGGAGAAAGCTCCTGGCTGGCGATCTGTTCGGCTTCGTCGAAGCGGCCCTGCAAGCCGACCGCCAGGGCGAGGTTCTGGCGCACCCGGCTGTCAGCACCTGGCTGGGAAGCTGCCGAACGCAAATAGGTCTCGGCTGATTTCAGGTCACCTTCGAGCACATAGGACATGCCGAGATTGGACAGCACAGTCGGCTCGTTCGGCTTGAGGTCGAGCGCCTGGCGATAGAGGCCGCGTGCATCCTGTGTCTGGCCGAGCTGGTCGAGGATTGCGGCTTCGGCGGAGACCAGCTTCCAGTCGGGATATTCAGGCGTCTGGGCGCGCCGCACGGCGTCCAATGCTGGCTGCAATTCGCCGGAAGCGGCGAGCGCCTTGCCATAGGCGGCGAGCACGTCGCGATCCTTGGGGTAGCCGATGGCAAGCTTGCGCATCACGGCAAGCGACTGGTCGGTCTGGCCCCTCATTTGCAGCACCGAGGCGTATTGCATCGCTACGGGCTTGTTGTTGGGATCACTGGCGTAGGTGCGCCCAAGCTTGTCGGCGGAGCCAGCAAGCGAACCCGTCGCCATCGTGTCGACCGACTGGCCGCCGCGGCCGATCGAGCCGGTCGTCATCTTGGAGGTGCCGCAGCCAGCAACGCTTGCCATAAGCAGCGAAAGCAAAGCCGCCTGCGCAAGGCGTTTTCCCGTTGCGTTCATCGAACGATTGGTCAACATCGACGACGGCTCTCCATTCGCCCGCGTGGCCGTTCGGCGGCCATCTCCCCGGATTGGAGAAATATTCTGTTAACCCTAACGGACGGTTAAGAACGCCCAAGGCGCTGCGCCATCCGACACTGAAGGAAGTCGAAATGCCGGTCGAACTGCTAGACACCAGGCCCGCTGACGCGCTGCCGATCCACCTCGTTGCCAAGGACGGCCTCGAAAGTGCGGGCCTCGCACCCGAAATCCTCGCCTGGGCCAATGCCAACGGCTTTGCCGGCGAGGCGGGCAAGGTGCTGGCGGTTCCCGGTGCCAATGGCCGGCTTGCAGGAGCGCTGTTCGGGACTGGCCAGAGTGAAAGCGGGCTAGCCTTTGGCGCGCTCGCCCGCAACCTGCCGCAAGGCGCCTGGCATTTCGCCGCCCAACCTTCGCATCCAGAATTGGCCGCCCTTGGTGTCGCTCTCGGCGGCTACACCTTCACCCGCTATGGCAAGAAGTCGGGCAGGGAGGTCCGCCTCGCTCTGCCCGAGGGCGTCGACGCTACTCGCGTGAACCACATGGTCGAGTCGATCTTCCTCGTTCGCGATCTGGTCAATACGCCGACTAACGACATGGGGCCATCGGCCCTTGAGGCTGCGGTCCGGAAGCTTGCAAGTGTTCATGGCGCCGAGCTTCGTGTCACCATCGGCGACGACCTGCTCAAGCACAATTTCCCGATGATCCACGCTGTCGGCCGCGCCTCTGATGACGCCCCGCGCCTGATCGATCTGAACTGGGGCCCCAAGGATGCTCCCAAGGTCACACTGGTCGGCAAGGGCGTATGCTTCGACACCGGCGGCCTCGACATCAAGCCGCCATCGAGCATGCTCCTGATGAAGAAGGATATGGGCGGCGCAGCCAACGTTCTTGGCCTCGCTTCGATGATCATGGCGGCCAAGCTCAATGTCAGGCTGCGCGTGCTCATCCCGGCGGTCGAGAACTCGATCTCGGCCAACGCCTTCCGCCCCGGCGATGTGCTGCAAAGCCGCAAGGGCATCACGGTCGAGATCGGCAACACCGACGCCGAGGGCCGGCTGGTGCTGGCCGATGCGCTCGCCCTTGCCGACGAGGAACAGCCAGACATGTTGATCGACATGGCGACGCTGACGGGTGCCGCGCGCGTGGCCCTTGGGCCCGATCTGCCGCCCTTTTACACCGACGACGAAGCGCTCTCTGCCGAGCTGTCCGCCGCATCGGTTGCGGTCGAGGACCCGATCTGGCGCATGCCGCTTTGGAGGCCTTACGATGCCAAGCTGTCGTCGAAGATCGCCGACATGAACAACGTCACCACGGACGGTTTCGCCGGTTCGATCACAGCGGCCCTGTTCCTCAAGCGCTTTGTCGACAAGACGTCCAGCTGGGCGCATTTCGACATCTTTGCCTGGAACCCCAGCGACCGCCCGCACGGCCCGATCGGCGGCGAGGCCCAGGCGATCCGCGCACTGGAGAAGGTGATTTCGGCGCGGTTTGGCTGATTACGGTGAAGCCTCTCGTCCATCGCCGGCTATACGAGGGACGGGAGGCCACACCCCTGTAACGTCGCAGAACGACCGTACAGCATGTCTTGGTTCCCGCCTTGCCCTCGCCGCAAATTCCCTTTTGACTGAAACGGAACCGAAACAATTAGCGTGGATGCTGGCGTCATGCCGATCGCATTGCGTCCGAGCCAGTCATTGAGGCTGCTGCAGCAGTTTGCCCTTTCCGAGGTGCGTGATGACGCGCCTGATCTGACGCTGCGCCAGATGGCGATCCTGCTCACCATCTATCTCGACCCGCCGCCGCACACAGTGCGTGGGCTCGCCGCTCGCCTCGGCGTCAGCAAGCCGGTCATCACCCGCGCGCTCGACACCATGGGCGCGCTCAAGCTGGTGTCGCGCCACCGCGACGAACTCGACAAACGCAACGTCCTGATCCGGCGCACGGTGGAAGGCGCGCTCTATGTCGAGCGACTGGGCGATGCTATCATTGCCAAAGCCATGGAGCTTCCGATTTGACCGCCCGAGACAGCCGCCTTCACGCCTTCCGCCCCGACCTGGCCGACGCCCGCCTCAAGGGCGAAGTCGCGGCCGAGAGTTTTGTCACTGGTCGCCCGGCACGCATTTCCGTGCCCGTCGCCGATGTCCGCAAGGCACCCCGTCCTGATTCTGGCCTCAACACGCAGCTGCTTTTTGGCGACGACGTTCTGGTTTTCGAAGAGACCGAGGGCTTCGCCTGGCTCCAGGCCGAGCGCGACGGTTATGTCGGTTATGTCTCGGCGGGCGACCTTGCCCCACGTGGACCCGAGCCGACGCATGTCGTCACCGCCCTTCGCACTTTTGTCTATCCTGGCCCGGACATGAAGTTTCCGCGCAGCTCGGCTCTGTCGCTGGGCTCGCAGGTCGCCGTCACCGGTTATGCCGAAACGCGCGGCACAAATTATGCGCTGCTGGCTTCGGGCGAGGCGATTGTCACTCAGCATCTGGCGCCGGTCGGCACCAAGGCTGACGATTTTGTTTCGGTAGCGGAACGGCTGATCGACACGCCCTATCTCTGGGGCGGTTTCAGTGCCTTCGGCATCGATTGCTCTGGTGTGGTCCAGCTCTCGATGCGCATGGCTGGGCGTGACGTGCTGCGCGATTCCGACATGCAGGAGGCTGCGCTCGGCACTCCGGTAGATCCTGGCACTGATTTTTCGCAGCTCCAGCGCGGCGATCTCGTCTTCTGGAAGGGCC
>NZ_JBFUKO010000198.1:0-8513 GCF_056400805.1 Aminobacter sp. P4_H6_2 | reverse complement strand
CCCATGAAGAACCTGGCCCATAGTGCATCCCCTGTTTCGGCCAACAAGGATGCCCCATCAAAGCCTGGGATCAAACACCTAGGCGGACAAACTGCCTGGCAGGCGGCAAGGTGGGCCGTTCGTCAGGCTACAGCAACAAAGGGGAGCACGACATGACCGGACCTGCCATCACCCAGGCGATGATCGACGCCTATGACGAATACACCCAGCTGACGCTCGACCGGCGCGGCTTCATGGAGAAGCTGACCAGGCTCGCCGGCTCGGCTGTAGCCGCAGCAGCAATTGCGCCGCTGCTCTCGGCAAGTCCGGCCAGGGCGGCAATCGTCGCCGACGACGACAAACGACTCCAGGGCGAAGATATCACCTATCTTGGCGCATCCGGCGAGATGAAGGGCTATCTGGTTCATCCTGCCGGTCAGTTGGGCAAGCTGCCGGCCGTGATTGTCATCCACGAAAACCGGGGGCTCAACGCGCATATACGTGACGTCGCGCGGCGGATCGCGCTGGAAGGATTTGTCGCGCTGGCACCTGACTATCTGTCGCCGCTTGGCGGAACGCCTGCTGATGAGGACAAGGCGCGCGAGATGTTCGCCGAGATGAATGCCGCCCAAACGGCAGCGAATGGAGTGGCGACCGTTGCATTTCTGAAAGGGCACGAATTGTCCACCGGCAAGGTTGGGGCAGTGGGCTTTTGCTGGGGCGGCGGCACCGTCAACACGCTTGCAATCAATGCGCCTGATCTGGCGGCCGGTGTCGCCTATTATGGCGGTCAACCCAAGGACGAAGCTGCGATCGCACGGATCAAGTCTGCGCTGCTGCTGCACTATGCCGGTAAGGACGACCGCGTGAACGCCGGGATCGACGCCTACAAGGCGGCGCTGCAAAAGACCGGCAAGGACTTCCAGATCTACATTTACGAAGGGGCGCAGCACGCCTTCAACAACGATACTTCGGAAGCTCGCTACGACAAGAAAGCGGCTGATCTGGCCTGGAGCCGGACCATCGCGTTCCTTAGGGAAAAGCTGGCCTGACCAAGCAAACGCCGCCTGGGCCCTCTTTTGATGTGCTCAGGCAACGCCGCGCTTGGAGCGGGCCTCGCGCAAGATGACGCGCCAGCGCAGCATCTCGATCGGGATCGGGCCGTTGTTGTTGGCGATCTCAAACAGCTCGTTGTTGATGTTGCGGAGCGAACGCCAGAAATCATAGTCGCTGATGCGCGGATCGCAGGCGAGCTTGTTGGCCGTCGTTTCGATGTCAGTTTGCATGCCTTGCCTCAAGCCGTCCGGTGCCCGCCGCCGCGACTCAACTTCGCTGCGGGGGATTGTCGGAGGGCAGCGAGGGGCGATCAACGAACCTCAGGCTGTGGCGCCGGTTATAAACAGGTAAGGTTAATCGCCTGTGGCAGGTCCGCCACTATGCCGGCTTGCGCCTGATGCCGATGCCGCGGCCAGCCCGCTCGGGCATGGGCAATGAAGCGTGGGCCGCGCGCATCGCCTCGATATTGGCCAGGATATCCCCGGGGAAGGGGGCAACCTTGGGGCCGTTCATGTCGACATGCAACGCCAGATACTCGGAGGTCGCGGCCAGCCAGCCGTCGACATGACGCAATTCCTGGTAAACCCGCAGGCGCTTGTYGTCATGGTCGAGCAACTGGAAGCTTGATGTGACGCGATGGTCGAGATGGAGTTCCTGCACATAGCAAACGTGCACCTCGGCGGTGTAGATGGTGAGTTGCCTGTCGCGGACGTAAGCCGCGCCCATGCCGAGCAGATCTAGCGCTTCGTCGCTGCAGCGGTCGAACAGCACGTTGTAATAGGCCATGTTGAGGTGGCCGTTATAGTCGATCCAGCCTTTTTCTATCTCCATGACGCTGGAAACGAATGGCACTGACATGGCGTGATCCTTGTTGGTCGATTGTAGCGCTGGACAAACCGGCTGGGCTGGCAGATTACCGCAGCATAAGGTGYCGACAAGGCGCCAAGCTGTTCTATTCGCGGAGGAAATGATGGCTCTGAGCGACCTGAAGACGATGGCGCGCAACGAGGCGGGGATCGTGGCCGCGCTCGGCATTCTCAAGCAGGCATTCGGCGAGCGCTTCCAGACTGGCCAGGCAATCCGTGAGCAGCACGGCCACACCACCACCTATCTGCCCAACCAGGCGCCCGATGCGGTCGTGTTCGTTGAAAGCACCGCGGATGTGCAGGATGTCGTTCGCGTGTGCGCGCAACATCGCGTGCCGGTCATCGCCTTCGGCACCGGCACGTCGCTCGAAGGCCACGTCAACGCGCCGGCAGGCGGCATATCGGTCGACACCTCGCGCATGGACAAGGTGATTTCGGTCAATGCCGACGATCTCGACTGCACGGTGCAAGCGGGCGTGACGCGTGAGGCGCTGAACACCTATCTGCGCGACACAGGGCTGTTTTTCCCGATCGATCCGGGCGCCAATGCCAGCCTTGGCGGCATGGCGGCGACGCGCGCTTCGGGCACCAATGCGGTGCGCTACGGCACGATGCGCGAGAACGTTTTGTCACTCAGGGCCGTCATGGCCGACGGCAGCGAGGTGGTGACGTCGCACCGGGCGCGGAAAAGCTCGGCGGGCTACGACCTGACTCGGCTGCTGGTAGGGTCGGAGGGAACGCTCGGCATCATCACCGAGATCACGCTCAAGCTGCAGGGCATTCCGCAGGCGATTTCGGGCGGCGTCTGTCCGTTCCCGAGCGTCGAAGCGGCATGCCAGGCGGTGATCACGACCATCCAGATGGGCATTCCGGTGGCCCGGATCGAACTGGTCAACGCGTTGCAGATGCGGGCGATGAAGAATTACTCCAAGCTCGATTATCCCGAAAGCCCGTGCCTGTTTCTCGAATTCCATGGTTCCGATGCCGGCGTTGCCGAGCAGGCGGAGAGTTTTGGCGAGATCGCCACTGAGTATGGCGGCGGGCCGTTCCTGTGGACCACGGTTGCCGAAGAGCGGGCAAAATTGTGGAAGGCGCGGCACGACGCCTATTGGGCGTCGCAGACGCTGCGGCCCGGTGCGCGGGCATTGTCGACCGATGCCTGCGTACCGATCTCGCGGCTTGCGGAATGCATTGCCGAGACAGAGGCCGACATCGAGCGGCTGGGGCTGGTAGCGCCCATCGTCGGCCATGTCGGCGACGGCAATTTCCATACGCTGGTGCTGATGGATCCCAACGATCCCGCCGACATCGGCCGCGCCGAGGAGTTCGTCAAGAGGCTGGCCGAACGGGCGATTGCCATGGACGGCACATCGACTGGCGAGCACGGCATCGGCCAGGGCAAGATGGGGCTGATGGAGCGCGAGCACGGTCATGGGGTAGCCGTGATGCGGGCGATCAAGGCAGCACTCGATCCGCACAACATTCTCAACCCGGGCAAGATCCTGCCGCTGGCGGAATAGATCTTGCGACGTTGACGGACGGGTGCGGTGCTGGTAGTTCGGCGCCGTCCAACAAGGGATTTTATGCGCAGAGACTTCAATCGCTGAAGCGTCAGCCAAGTGCTGATGGGCCGAAAGGCCAACGCGGGCGCTTGCGCGCCTTTCTCTGATACGCACATTCCTAGGATACTTCCATGAAACACGCTCACGGCGCGAAGATTCGCGCCTATTCCGACACGACCGACCGCAACCGCCTGGCCGACATCTGGCTCGAGGCCTCGCGCGTTGGCCATCCGTTCCTCACCGAGGCGGAGCTGCTCGACCAGCAGGCCAAGGTAAGGGAGATCTATCTGCCCCAAGCCGAAAACTGGGTGGTCGAAATGGACGGCGAGCCAGCTGGCTTCATCGGCCTGATTGACAGCTTCATCGGCGGGCTGTTCGTCGACCCGGCAGCTCACGGCCATGGCCTCGGCAAGGCCCTGGTACTGCATGCGGCAGCGCTCAAGGGCTCGCTCGACGTCGAGGTCTATGCCGCGAACGAAGCCGCCACAGCCTTCTACCAGCGCATCGGCTTCGTCGAGACATTGCGGCGTTCGCACGACGACGAGGGTCTCCCGCACGAAGTGATCCGGATGCGCCGTCCGGCTTGACCCAGCGGCACTTTGGTCGGACAGTTCGGTCGCCCCAGTTGATGGGGCGGCCGGATTGGCGAAGCGAGGGCTAGATATGGCAATGTCGCGTAAACATGAGGCTCGGGCGTTGAGCGATGACGAACGCGAGCTGGTGCAGAAGTCGCATCATCCGGAAGTGCAGGATCTCTCCGACGCCGAGCTCCACCAGTTGGTCAAGACGGTGCGTGAAAGGCGCGACAAGGCGCAGACGGAAGCCCACCGCAGGCGGCGCGAAATGCGGGGCAAAGCCGCCCCCAAGGGCGCGCAGCCATCGAAAATGGATGCCGGCAGCAAGGCCAAGCTGGAGGTTCTGGCGATGAGCATGCGGCGGCTGAACGGCGAGCTTGAACGCCGGCGGCAACTCGCAGCCCGGATCGATCTCGTCGAGAACGCACGCCATGCACTGGCGCTGACCAAGCAGAAGAAGCCCGCACGCGGCGCCGATTTCAATACGCGGCAGGCGCATCTGGGCATGCGGGCGGTGGAAAACGCCAAGGCCAAGAGCCTGGTGCGGCCGATGGAGCGCGGACGTCTGCGCAAGGCGGCTGCCGTTTCACAAGCCAAGCGCGACGCTAAGTAGAGAGTTTCAGGTGAGGCCGGCCTGCAAATGGCTGATACCTGCGCTTCCGGTACTCACGTGCATGAATGTAGGTTCCGTTCCGGTTCTCGGAATCCGTCATTTTCGGCTCGGCCTGACCTGAAACTGGGCATCCCCCTTGGTCCCGATAGACGGGCTGATGCGTTTAACGGGATCGCTTTTCGCGGGACAGGCTGTTGCACGGCGTTGACGTGCAGCAGTGCACAGCCCAACATGCCACCAAATGACCACGCTCCTGCGGTTAGACGCCTGGGACGCAATGAAAGATTTGCCCCGAGGCAATGCTCGCTCGCCTGTTTGTGATATTCGGTGGACTGTTCGTGCTGGCGCTGTGTGCGGCGCTGGTGGGGCCGTATTTTATCGACTGGTCGGGCTACAAGGCCGATTTCGAGCGCGAGGCGAGTGCGATCCTCGGGCGCAAGGTGACGGTGYAGGGTGATGTGACGGCGCGAATCCTGCCGTTTCCTTCGGTCACCTTCTCTGATGTCACTATGGGTGGCGGAGCCAGCGGCGACAACGCGATGACCGTCGAGACATTCTCGATGGATGCCGAGCTTGCACCCTTGCTGCATGGCGAATTCCTGATCTACGATATGCGGCTGGTGCGGCCCAAGGCGGTGATCGACGTGGCTGCCGACGGTGTGGTCGACTGGGCGATCCGGCCATCTGCGCCGTTTGATGCAAAAAAAATCTCGATCGAAAAGCTGACGATCACCGGGGGACAGATCACGCTGCGCCACGCCGCGAGCGGACGCGAGCATCTTTTGTCGGACATCAATACGACTGTGTCGGCCAAGTCGCTTGCCGGGCCGTGGCGCGTCGATGGCGCCCTTCGCATCGACGGCATGAAAACGCAACTGTCGGCCTCGACCGGCTCCGTTGATCCGACAGGCCAGATGCGRCTCAGGCTGCGTGCGACGCCGGAGCGATACGGCTTCACGCTCGAAAGCGACGGCAATGCCAGCATGGACAAGGGCCGGGCGCTTTATTCCGGCGGGTTCAGCCTGGTCGAGGCTCAGCCCGAGGTGCTGGCGCCGGCTGATGGCGAAAAGCCCAAGGTGCCAGCCAAGCCGTCCGAGCCGGGCTTGCGGCTGAAAGGCAAGTTCGCCCTCAACCATGCCAAGCTCGGTGTCGAAGAATTCCGTTTCGAAAGCGGCCCGCTCGACGATCCCTACACCGCCGATGGCACTGCCGAGATCGATCTTGGCGCGGCACCGCATTTCATGATCTCGGCCAAGGGCGCGCAGGTGCGTTTCGACGAGGCGGTCGGCGGCGAAAAGACAGGTGCTGCGTTTTCGTTTTCACAGCGTCTGACGGCATTGCAAAAGGTTCTGGTCGAGCTGCCGCGCCCGACCATTCCCGGTACTGTCGATCTCGATCTACCGGCGATCGTTGCAGGCGACACGACGGTGCGTGACGTCAAACTGTCGGCTGAACCGGGCGATGGTGGCTGGAAGTTGAAGTCGCTGGGAGCGACGCTGCCTGGCCGCACGCGGCTTGAAGCCAGCGGCTTCCTGCGTACCGACGACAATCTGGGTTTCGACGGGCAACTGCTTTTGGCTGTTGGTCAGCCCTCGGGTTTTGCTGCGTGGGTGGCCAATGATGTCGACGAGGCCGTGCGCCGGCTGCCTGCCGCGGGCTTCAAGGCCAAGGTGGCGCTGACACGCGAGCAGCAGAAATTCGACGACATCGAGCTGATCCTCGGCAAAGCCAAATTCACCGGCGAGTTGGACAGCATGTTGCCGGACGATGCGCGGGCTTCGGTGACGATGAAGCTCGATGGCGGCGAACTCGACGTTGAAGGCCTGCGCGCCTTCGCCTCACTGTTCGTGACCGACCAGGGGGCCAACCGCTTCACCGATGCCGACCTCGATCTCGCCGTGAAGGCCGGGCCGGTCAATTTTGCCGGCCTGAGTGCGGACACGCTCGATACAGCGCTGCGCCTGCGCGAAGGCGTTCTGGAGATCGACCGGCTGTCGGTTGGTGGGTTGGCTGGTGCGTCGCTCAGTGCCACCGGGCGGATCAAGGATTTTCCTGCGGCGCCTACGGGTAATCTCGATGCCTCGGTGGTGGCGGTCGACCTGGCGCCGCTGGTCGCGCTGGCAGCGAAGCAGTCGCCTGACAACCATCTGCTGACTGGGCTTGCGGCACGCGCGGCGGCATATCCTGATCTGTTGACCGACGCCCGGATCGATTTCGTCGCCAGTGCTGTGGAAAATGGCGATGGCTCGACAGGTGTTGCGCTTAGCGGCCAGGGTGTTGCTGGAGGTTCGGACCTTCTGGCGACGCTGTCGGCACAGGCGATACCAAATGCGCTCGCAAGGTCGCAGCTGAAGCTCGATTTTTCTGCCCGTAATGAAGACGCCACCAGCCTGATGGCGCTGGCTGGGCTGCCTGTGCTGCCGCTTGGCGTGACCGGGCCGGGCGAGCTGCAGCTGACGGCGAACGGTGCTCCACAAAACGGCCTTGAAGTCAGGACTAGCCTGAAAGGCGACGACGCCTCGGCTGGCTTTACCGGCACCGTGGCGCTGCGCGACGATGGCCCGAGCCTGAATGGCCGGCTGACGCTGCAGGCTGCCAACATAGAGCCCTGGCTGATGACATCTGGCGTTTCCCTGCCAAGCATGGGCATGGGCACCCAGGTGGACCTTGCGACTGATGCCAGCCTAACCGGGGGCGCTCTGGTGTTCGACAGGCTTGACGGCAGCGTCAACCAAGGGACGGTGACCGGGAACCTTAGGGCGGAGATGCGTGATGGCATGCCGCATCTCAGCGGATCCCTGATGCTCAACGAACTCGACCTCAGGCCCTTCGCCGAGATGATGTTGGGCGCGGCAGCACTTGAGGGCGGCAGCGGGGTTTGGCCAGCGGCACCTTTTGCGCCAAAATCGGCAGCGCCTTTCAGCGCCGACCTTCAAATCACTGCCGGCACTGTTCTGGCGGAGCCTATGGCTACGGCCACTGACGCCGTGCTTGGGTTGCAGATGGATAGTCAGGCGCTCAGGCTCTCCAACATCAAGGCCAAGCTATTGGGCGGTGACCTCGAAGGCCTGATCGAACTCAAGAACAATGACGGCTCGGCGCTGCTTTCGGGCCAGCTGAAGCTCGTGGGTTCCGATGTCGGGGCGATGCCGGGGGCGGGCGGTCTTAGCGGCAAGGGCGATTTTTCAGCGACGCTGTCGGGAAGCGGCAAATCGGTCGAAGGACTGGTCGCATCGCTGGCCGGTTCGGGTACGGCTGTGGTCAATGGGCTGACGATTCCTGGCTTCAACCCCGACGCGTTTGGACCAATGATCGCCAAGGCCAATGTTTTGGGCCGTGACATCAATGCGGCGCGCGTCGCCGAATTCGCACCCGAGATCGTGAGCAAGGGCAGCTTTGTCGCCGACAAGGCGGATGTGGCGTTCACCATCGCTGGCGGTGTCTTGCGTGCGCCGCCGCTGACGCTGAAGAACGCTGCCGCTACGCTGACGGCTGATCTGCGTACCGACCTCAACGCCGGTATCGTGGCGGCTATTGGCAGCATTGCGTATGCGCCTGACAAAGAGGCTTTGGTCGGGTCCGAGCCCATGCTGGGCTTCCAGGTCGAAGGTGAGCCGGGCGCAACCGTGCAGCTGTTTGACAGCGCGCCGATGGCGCAGTTCCTGACGCAGCGCGCGCTGGAAAAGGAGCAGGCGCGGGTCGAGGCAATGCAGGCGGTGTTGCTGGAAAAGCAGCGGCTGCGGCGCGAGGCGCGCCACTTCGTGGCGCTGCAGGCCGAGCGAGAGCGCATCGCCGAAGAGGCGAGACTGGCTGAAGAAGCGCGGATAAAAGCCGAAGAAGAGGCCAAGGCGCAAGCCGAGGC
>NZ_JBFUKO010000197.1:0-8535 GCF_056400805.1 Aminobacter sp. P4_H6_2 | reverse complement strand
CCCACGGGCTTGGTGTCCCAAAGGAACTTCGGTCTCCCGTCCGCCACCGCACCGCTAACAATAGCAGATGCGGCAACGTTCAAGTTACAAGGAAGCGGTTTCAGCGCCGTGTCACGCGCATCGGCAGGCCACCCTGTGGCTGGGTGGTCAGCTTCTGCACCGGCCACGGTTTGGTTTCGGCGATCGTGTCGAAGCGGTAGCGTGAGAGCAAAATGGCGAGCGCGATGATCGCTTCCTGCATGGCAAAGCTCATGCCGATGCAGACGCGCGGGCCAGCCCCAAAAGGCAGATACTGGTAGCGGTCGATCTTGTCGCGGTTTTCGGGATGGAAACGCTCGGGCATGAAAGCGTCAGGCCGGTCCCACAGCTTGCGGTGGCGATGCACCGTCCAGGGCATGACCAGAACCTGCGCCTTGCGCGGAATTTTCAGATCCTTGTAGCTGTCGTCGGCGATCGGCTCGCGGTTGATCGAAGGTGCGGGCGGATAGAGCCTGAGAGCTTCTTCGAAGACGGCGCGGGTGTAAGGCATGGCGTCGAGCCATTTGACAGGGTCAGGCTCGCGAGCCAGCACCGCGTCGATCTCCTGTTCGACGCGGTCGCGCTCCCAGGTCGCCTCGGCGAGACAATAGATCGTCCACCCCAAAGCCCGCGCCGTGGTTTCGTGGCCGGCGCCGATGAAGGTGATGATGTTGTCTTCGATCTCTCCTCGCGTGAGCCCGTCGGGGCCTTCGGCGCGAAGCAGCAAGGTTAGAAAGTCTTCCGGCGCGTTGCCGGGGTCGCGGGCCAGTTTTTCGCTGCGCATCTCCACCGTGTCGGTGACGATCTTGCGGAAATAGGCCATGGTCTTGCGACCGCGCAGGTGGGTGAAGCGCGGCAGCCACTCCGGCGCCCGCAACAGGTCGAACGGATCGACGCGGCCCATGGTCTCGAACAGCCGGTCGATCTCATGGGAAAAGCTGCCCGGCTCGCCGGCGATTTCGCCGGAAAACAGCGTCTCGGCCAAGATATCGTAGGTCAGCATCGTCATGTCCTGGGCGACATCGACCGGCTCTGAAACATCGTCGTAGCGTTTGACGAAATCGAGCGTGCAGGCCAGCATCGGCTTGGCGAAACCGAAGATATGGCGCGGGGTGAAGACGGGCGCCATGGCCTTGCGCGAACGCTTCCAGACATCACCTTCGGCGGTCAGAAGCCCGTCGCGCAGGATCGGCCGCAGGATCATCTGGCGGACGGTGGCCATCTTGTAGTTTTTGGCGTTGTCGACCAGCACGTGGCGGATGAGACCGGGATCGTTGGCGATGACCAAAGGGCCGCCAATGCCGGTGACCGAAATCCATGGCTCGTTGTAGGACGGCTCGCCCCACAGCTCGAGCGGGTTGCGGTAGACGATCCGCATCATCTCCAGCGTCGAGGGCGGCGTGGTCCGTGGTGTCGGTGCCGGGGGAACGAAGGGTTCTGGTCTGGTGTCCATCAGATGCTCTGCCTCATGGACGCAATGTAGGCGCAGGGGATGCAGGCGTCCATGTGGCCGACATGCCGAGGTAACCAGGATGTGACCGGGTTACCGGAAAGTGCCTTCTTGCCACTGTATGGTTTTGGGGCCTATGTCGCGCCGGTTACCATTGGATACCTACCTACCAAGGACTGAAATTGTGAAACACCAGCTCAACATCGTCGTCGCCAGCACCCGGCCTGGCCGCGTTGGCCCCGTTTTCGCCCGCTGGCTCGAAGCCTATGCGCGCGAGCACGGCAATTTCGAACCTGTCATCACCGACATCGACGCCTTCGGCCTGCCGATCTTCGATGAACCCAAGCACCCGCGCCTGGGCCAATACGAAAACGAGCACACCAAAAAGTGGTCGGAAGCGATCAAGCCGGCCGACGCCTTCGTGTTCGTGACGCCCGAATACAATTACTTCGCGGCCCCCGCACTGGTGAACGCCATCGACTACCTGTCCAACGAATGGAACTACAAACCGGCGGGCTTCCTCAGCTATGGTGGCGTTTCGGCCGGCCTGCGCGCCGTGCAGTCGGAGAAGATGCTGCTAACCACGGTCAAGATCATGCCTATTCCCGAGGCGATCGCGATTCCGGCCTTCCCCCAGCATCTCGACGAGAATGGCGAGTTCAAGTCGAACGCCCTGATCGACGACAGCGCCAAGGTGATGCTCGACGAACTGTTCCGCTGGAGCGAAGCGCTGAAGCCTATGCGGGCTGGCTGAGCCACCCGAAGCCAATGCAGTCCGCCGTCAAAAACGGCGGATTGCTGCCCTCTCGCCAAGGCTCGTGACGCTGTCGCCCATCCCCAGTCAAACCACCCGTAAAACTTGGAAAAACCACACTTAACGCCTATATCTTGGAGACTAACGGGCGTGCGATTCGGGGCCGATTTTGCCGCGTCCTCCTGCGGCAGTCAGACGAAAGTTTTTCATGAGCGACCAGTCCGAGAACCTTCCCGGCGCAGAAGCCGAGTACGGCGCAGATTCCATCAAGGTTTTGAAGGGGTTGGACGCTGTCCGCAAGCGCCCTGGCATGTATATCGGCGACACCGACGACGGTTCGGGCCTGCACCATATGGTCTACGAGGTGGTCGACAACGCCATCGACGAGGCGCTGGCCGGCCACGCCACGCTTGTCACCGTGTCGCTCAATCCCGATGGTTCGGTGACGGTGACCGACAACGGCCGCGGCATTCCGACCGATATGCACGAAGAGGGCGTGTCGGCGGCTGAGGTCATCATGACGCAGCTGCATGCCGGCGGTAAGTTCGACCAGAATTCCTACAAGGTCTCCGGCGGCCTGCACGGCGTTGGCGTATCCGTGGTCAACGCGCTCTCGGTCTTCCTCAAACTCAAGATCCGCCGCAAGGGCAAGATCTATGAGATGAGCTTCACCCATGGCGTAGCCGACGCGCCGCTGCGCGAAACCGGCGATGCGGGCAGCGAGACCGGCACTGAAGTCACCTTCATGCCCTCGCCCGAAACCTTCACCATGGTCGAGTTCGATTATGGCACGCTGGAGCACCGGCTGCGCGAACTCGCCTTCCTCAATTCGGGCGTGCGCATCGTTTTGTCCGACAAGCGCCATGCCGACATCAAGGTCCAGGAACTGCTCTATGACGGCGGCCTGATCGAATTCGTCCGCTATCTCGATCGGGCGAAAAAACCACTCATATCGGCGCCAATCGCGATCCGGGCAGAGCGCGACGGCATCGTCGTCGAAGTGGCGATGTGGTGGAACGACAGCTACCACGAAAACGTGCTGGCCTTCACCAACAACATCCCGCAGCGCGACGGCGGCACCCACCTCGCCGGCTTCCGCGGTGCGCTGACGCGCCAGGTGACCGGCTATGCCGAAACCTCCGGCATCGCCAAGAAGGAAAAGGTCTCGATCACCGGCGACGACAGCCGCGAAGGCCTCACGGCGGTGCTTTCGGTCAAGGTTCCCGATCCGAAGTTCTCGTCGCAGACCAAGGACAAGCTGGTTTCCTCGGAAGTCCGCCCTGTCGTCGAAAGCCTGGTCAACGAGGCGCTCGGTACCTGGCTTGAGGAACATCCGGCGGAAGCCAAGACGTTGATCGCCAAGGTGGTGGAAGCCGCTGCCGCGCGCGAAGCGGCGCGCAAGGCGCGCGAACTGACCCGTCGCAAGGGCGTGCTCGACATCACCTCGCTGCCCGGCAAGCTCGCCGACTGCCAGGAACGCGACCCGGCCAAGTCCGAAATCTTCATCGTCGAGGGTGACTCGGCAGGCGGTTCCGCCAAGAGCGGGCGCTCGCGCCAGAACCAGGCGATCCTGCCGCTGCGCGGCAAGATCCTCAACGTCGAGCGCGCGCGCTTCGATCGAATGCTGGGCTCCGAGATGATCGGCACGCTGATCACCGCGCTCGGCACCTCGATCGGCAAGGACGAGTTCAACGCCGACAAGTTGCGCTACCACAAGATCATCATCATGACCGACGCCGACGTCGACGGCGCCCACATTCGTACGCTGCTGTTGACGTTCTTCTTCCGCCAGATGCCGGTTCTGATCGAGCGCGGGCACCTCTATATCGCCCAGCCGCCGCTCTACAAGGTGGCGCGCGGCAAGAGCTCGCAGTACCTCAAGGATGAAGGCGCCTTTGAGGAATATCTGGTCGATGTCGGCCTCGATGAAGCCTCGCTGACGCTGTCGTCGGGCGAAGTGCGGACCGGCCAGGACCTGCGCGCGGCAGTGACCGACGCGCTCGGCGTGCGCACGCTGATCGAAGGCCTGCACACGCGCTATTCGCGCTCGGTGGTCGAGCAGGCGACGATCGCCGGTGCGCTCAACCCCGACGTCTTCACCGATCTCGACCGCGCCAAGGCGATGGCCGAAACGATTGCCCAGCGCCTCGACCTGATTTCGGAAGATATCGAGCGCGGCTGGACCGGCCACATCTCGACCGACAATGACGGCACGGGCGGCTATGTCTTCGAGCGCACGCTGCGCAGCGTCAAGGAGAGCGTCCATCTCGACATGGCGCTCATCAATTCGGCCGATGCGCGCGCGCTCGACCGTTATGCCGGCCGCCTCAACGAACTCTATTCCCAGCCACCGGTGCTGCGCCGCAAGGATGTTTCAGAGACCATCGCCGGACCGATCGCGCTACTGGCCGCGGTCTTCGCATCGGGCCGCAAGGGCCTGACCATGCAGCGCTACAAGGGTCTGGGCGAGATGAACGCCGAGCAGCTGTGGGAAACGACGCTCGATCCGAACGTGCGCACGCTGCTGCAGGTCAAGGTGAACGACGCCACCGATGCCGACGCACTGTTCTCGCGCCTGATGGGCGACGAGGTCGAGCCGCGCCGCGACTTCATCCAGGAAAACGCGCTCAGCGTGGCCAACCTGGACGTGTAGGCAAAAAACGTTGGGCGCGCTCCAAAGGAGTGCGTCCTTCGGCTAAAGCAGATCCGCCTCGCGCAGCCTGTAGCCGACGCCGGTTTCGGTGGTGATGTATTGCGGCTCGTCGGGTGTCTGTTCGATCTTCTGGCGCAACTGGCGGACATAGACCCTGAGATATTGAACGTCTGCCGACCCGCCCCAGACATGCTCGAGCAGGAAACGATGGGTCAAAACTTTGCCGGCGTGCTGAACCAGCACGCGCAGGATGTCATATTCCTTGGGCGACAGCTTCACTTCCTGACCACCCACCCTGACTATGCGCTTGACCAGGTCGACCGACAGCTCGCCGGTCTGGAACACCGGTTTTTCGCCCTGCTGCTGCAGCCGGTGGCGAAGGGCGGTGCGAATGCGCGCGGCAAGCTCGTTCATGCCGAAGGGCTTTGAAACATAATCGTCGGCGCCAAGTTCCAGCGCCTTGACGATACCGGCCTCGTCGGTACGGCTCGACAGGATGAGCACCGGCACCTGCAGGCCCTCGTTGCGCCAGGTGGCCAACAGGTCGTGGCCGGCGATATCGGGCAGGCCGAGGTCGAGCAGGATCAGGTCGGGCTTTTCTTCCTTGACCAGCGCCATCGCCGTCTTGCCATTCGGCGCCTCGCTGATGGCGTAGCCCTGGGTGCCGAGACCGACGCGCAACAGCTTGCGGATCGGCGGCTCGTCATCGACGATCAGGATCTTCACCGAAGCGTTGGTCATGCAATTCCGTCCAAGTTTGGTCCGTCCAAGTTTGGTCCGTCGAGGTTTGGCCCGCCAAGATTTGGTCGCTCGGCCGGCACCGGCATGGCGATGGTAAAGACCGCGCCCGAGCGGTCGGCCCGGTTCGAAGCGACAATGGTGCCGCCCATCGCTTCGACGAAACCACGGCAGATCGACAGGCCAAGCCCGGTACCGGCGCGGACATGGTCGCCCTTGCGGACGCGATAGAACGTATCGAAGACCCTCTCCAGATCGGCCTGCGGAATACCTGGGCCCTCATCCATGATCTGGATCGCGACTGATGCACCATCCGCCCAGCCGCGGATGCGGATTGTCGACCCCTCGGGGGCATATTTCGCGGCATTGTCGAGCAGGTTGAACAGCACCTGTTCGAACAGCACCGGATCAAGCTTCAGCATCGGCAGGTCGGCCGGCATGTCGACTTCGGTCTTGTGCTGGGCGGTGATCTTGGCGGCACGGCGCAAAGCACTGCCGACGATGTCGCCGGGGTAATGCAGCGCGTAGTTTGGCTCCATCGCGCCGGACTCGATCTTGGTCATGTCGAGCAGGTTGGCGATGAAGCGGTTGAGGCGTTCGGATTCATCGAGCACCGTCGAGACCAGCTCCGCCCTGCCCTCTTCCGGCAAGGAGGTGCCGAACTCGCGCAGGGCGCCTGCGGCGCCCATGATGCTGGCGAGCGGGGTCTTGAGGTCGTGCGAGATCGAGGTCAGCAGTGCCGAGCGCAGCCGGTCGGCTTCGACGGCAAGGCGGGCGCGGTCGACGTCGGCGACAAGCTGAATACGCTCAATGGCCACCGCCGCCTGGTCGGCGAGGGCATCGAACAAGCGTTGCTGTTCGGGCGTCAGAAGCGGGCCCTGGCGGTCATTGTCGAGACCAACGACACCGACCGCCATGCGCCCGGTGCGCAGTGGCAGATAAAGGCGCTTGGCACCCGGCAGCGTGTCGGCGCCACGACCAGCAGCACGGTTGTGCTCCCAGGCCCATTTGGCGGCGGCGATGTCGGCATCGACAAGGGTGTCGTCGGGCGGATAGCCGGCCTTGACGGCGATGGTGCCATCCTCGGGCAAAAGAAGCACGACACGGACCTTGAGCATCGAGGCGATCTGGAAGGCGGTTGCCCACAAGACGTCGTCGAGCGTGCCGGTACCGGCGAGCTTTTTCGAGAAAAGATAGAGGTCCTCGGTCATGCGCGCACGCTCGCGCGCGGCGGCGGCCTGACGCTGGACACGTCCAGTCAGATTGGAGGCGATGACCGCGACGATGAGGAAAAACAGCAGCGCGACAACGCTTTCGGGGTCGGAAATGTCGAGCGTGTAGAGCGGCGGCAGGAAGAAGAAATTATAGGCGACGGCACTGAGCAAGGAAGCGAACAATGCCGGCCACAGGCCAAACGTCACCGCCGAGCTCAGCACCGCCATCAAGAAGACCAGGGCGATGTTGCGTACGTCGAGGAACTGCTGCAACGCAATGCCCACAAAGAGCGCGCCAACGACATGGAGCGCTGTCGTCAGATAAGGCCACGGGTCGAAACGCCGGCGCTGGGGAGCCGTCTTCACACCCTGCGCAGCAAGGGCCGCATCCTGCTCGCTACCCGAGGTAACATGGACGCTGATGTTGCCGGCCTGGCGGATCAGATCGTGGGTGACCGAGCCTTCGAAATATTCGCGCCAGCGCGGCTTGCTCGCCTTGCCGACGACGATGTGGGTGAAATTATGCGTGCTGGCATGGCGGACAATGTCTTCGGCGACCGACTGGCCGGGAATGGTGACCGCCTCGCCGCCGAGCTGCTCGGCCAGGCGCATGGTGGCGGCGAGCCTGTCCTTGTCGGCATCTGGCAGATTGGCCGAACGCGAGGTCTCGACATGGATCGCCGCCCAAGGCGCGCGCAAGCGATCTGCCTGGCGGCGGGCGTAACGAACCAGCGAGACGCTGCGCGGATCCTCGTCGACAGCGACAAGCAGGCGATCGCCGGCGGCCCAAGGCCCCTCGATGGCATGGGCCTGCATGTGGGTGAGCAGCTGCTCATCGACGCGCTGGGCGGTGCGGCGCAGTGCAAGCTCACGCAGCGCGGTCAAATTGCCGGGCGAAAAGTAGTTCTCGATCGCCTGGCGCGCCGTGGTCGGCACATAGACCTTGCCTTCACGCAGGCGCTTGATGAGGTCGTCGGGCGTGAGGTCGATGATCTCGACATCGTCGGCGCGGTCGATGATCGAGTCGGGCACGGTCTCACGCACAGTGACGCGGGTGATCTGGGCGACGATGTCGTTGAGGCTCTCGACATGCTGGATGTTGAGCGTGGTGTAGACATCGATACCCTGGGTCAAAAGCTCCTGGACATCGAGATAACGCTTGGGATGACGGCTGCCGGGTGCGTTGGTGTGGGCGAGCTCGTCAACAAGAGCGAGTGCCGGCCTGCGCGCGATGATGGCGTCGAGATCCATCTCCTCAAGCTTGCGGCCCTTGTAGTCGACCGCCTTGCGCGGGATGACCTCGAAACCTTCGACCAACGCCTGGGTTTCACGGCGGCCGTGCGTCTCGACCACGCCGATGACGACATCTGTGTGGTCGGCGAGCCGGGCACGGCCCGACATCAGCATCTCGTAGGTCTTGCCGACACCGGGAGCAGCACCGAGGAAGATCTTCAGCGGGCCGCGCCCTTCGCGCGCTGCTGTCTCAAGCAGCGCGTCCGGCGAAGGCCTGCCTTCCTTGTCCCTGATATCGTCTGGCATCTATTCTTTACAGTCTTGGGCACAGTCTGGGGCGCCGGAGCTCTTGCAGAGCTAGAACTCCGGCGCGACCTTGTCAGGGTGCAATCGCTGCGTCGAGTGCCAAATTCAGCCTGAGCACATTGACCACCGGTTCGCCCATGACGCCGAGTTCGCGAGCCTCGACATACAC
>NZ_JBFUKO010000196.1:0-8536 GCF_056400805.1 Aminobacter sp. P4_H6_2 | reverse complement strand
CCCATACCTATGTATGGCCACGGGTAGCGCGGGCGCGCCAGGACGGCCAGTTCGAGATTCTGTCCAAGGCAGCAGCGGCCATCCGGCCGGATCCCTATCTCGCCAGCTACAACCCCGAGGAATGGGGGGAGCGGCTGGCCATGCATTCGATATGACCCCGTGCCGAGGGGCATGGGACCAAGCAACCGAACGACACCACAGGCAAGCGTTGGAACTCCGCAACGACGACATTGCCGCGATGAGGAACAATGGTATCACGTAGCCCCCACGTGGCGCCGCATGACGGATCAGCGCCGATCCAGATCAAGGACATACGGTCGCTCCGGGTCCTTTTGCTGCAGCCCAAGAGCAGCGAGGGCGAGGAGCTTTGGCAGCACCTCAACCGGATCGGCTGCCAGGTCCAGACAAACTGGCCGCCGCCGGCGGAAATTCCTGCCAACATCGACGTGGTGTTCGCCTTCATCCGCCCGCTGGTCGAAGGCGGCATCGCCTGGAACTGGAACGCGGACGATCCGCCGGCGGTGCTGATTGCCATTGTGGACTATGAGAACCCGATCATCGTCGAGAAAGTTTTGCGCCTGCGGGCCCAGGCGGTGATCGGCCTGCCGCTCAGGACATTCGGAATCCTCGCCAACATACTGCTGAGCGTCAACAATCACCGGCGCGAGGCGCGTCTGCGCACGCGTGTCGATCGCCTCTCCGCAAAACTCAAGGCGCACCGGGATATCGACAAGGCCAAGGAAATCCTGATGGCCACCAATAAGGTGTCGGAACAGGTCGCATACGAGACATTGCGCGAGCAGGCGATGAACAAACGCACCACCATCGAGGCGATTGCCCTGGCCATCATCAATGCCAGCGACCTGCTAAACCTCCCTCTGCGTCAAGCTGCCGATGTCACCTGATTTCACGCCTCGAACGGAGTTGGAGCGAGTCGATACCGTAAGTGCTGTTCAGGCGAACAGTTGCAGGGCAGGCTCGGCAAGACTCGGGGCGAGCTTGATCGGCAGCCTCTCCTTTCGCCGTCGACGCAACAGTGAGCAACTGCACGCTCACCTCCAGCGGTGCGCTGACCGAGTTCCATCGTCTGGGTCTGCGTGTCAGGCTGGAGATCGATGTCGCGGCTCCGCAATGCTGCAGCAAGGGTCTAGCTTTTTCTTGCGCCGCAGGCATGAGCGCGAAGACTTCACCGAGTCCTTGCCGAACGCGTTGGCGGCTTCCGTGGAACGTCGTGGGTCTAATATGTGGCATCATAGGGCCGAAACCTGACGGTCAGGTTTCGGCAGGATCCTGTTAGCAAATCGGTCACTGCGCCTCCGATATTATGTTCGCCGAGCCAGTCTCGGCCGCCGGTGGCGTCCCACCTTGGTGTACTGATTGGTCCAAATTGACGCACGCAAATGGGCACAAAGCCGCAGATGTCGCGTAACGCGGCATAACGCTTTTCAACCGCCTATGGCCGAAAATCTAGGTAGGCTAGACGTCAGATTCTCTTAATCCGAGATTTAATGCTCGACGAGTAACGAGTAGCATTTTCTCGTGAATGCTTCATCGAAATCCCATTCTCATCCGCTCGTCTCATGTCGTGAGCATCGGCCAATCCCGACCATTACCTCGGACCCGCGCCTCGTCCGGTGAGCAGCCATGAGAGGCTTACACTCAGAACGCCCGCGATCATCGCCAGGCGATTGGCGCGTGGAGCAGCCCGATCATTTTCCCAGTCGCTCCAGGTACTCGTCTCGACGCCCACCACTTTCGCCATGCTTTGCGCCGAAACATCCAATGCATCGCGAGCAAGCGAGATGCGTCCGCCAATCGTGTCGTCCAAAACGCCATTGGCCGCATAGTGATCGTTGAAAATCATAGGAACTCCCTTCGAGATGACCCCATCGGCACTCCTGGCACCATGACCRGTGCCAGGTTCTTTTCAGAGGTCCATGGACCTATTTTGCCGCCTATTTGCCGGTCCAGGCTTTCACTTGTTCGGAATGATCCGCCATGTATTTTTCGACAGCGGCATCATACGAAGTCTCCTGCGCCTGGAACATTGCCGCTTCCAGATCGCCAATGGGCAGCTTCATGCGCGACAGAAAGCCTGCGACCTCCGGGTTGTCCTGCTTGAAACCCTTGCGAGCCAATATGTCGACATGCTCGGCCTGGCCGAGGGACTTCTTCGGATCGGCGATGTAGCGCAGTTCGTACTTGCCGAACATCCAATGCGGGCTCCAGGCCGTCGCGACGAACCACTTCTCGGACCTGGTTGCGCGGTCCACGGTCGTCAGCATGCCAGCCTCGCTGGAAATCTGCAGCTTGTAGCTGTCGAGGCTGTAGTCCTTGACCGCCTTTTCCGAAAGACGGGTAAGCCCCGCACCGGGATCGATGCCCTGAACAGTACCGTCGAGCTTTTGCTTGACTTCGTCTTTCTTCAGGTCCTCGATCGAGCTGATGTCGCTTTCCGGTATATATGCCGGGACGACCCATCCAAGCTTGGCGCCGTCGTAGACGGTGCCGAGGACGTCTACCTTGTCTTCAATCTTGCCATAATACTCGGCATGGGTCTGCGGAAGCCACGCCATCATCATCGCATCGAGATCCCCGCGGCTCACGCCCTGGTAGAGCGGTGCCACATCCGTCTGCATAAGCTCGACCTTGTAGCCCAGTTCATCCTTGATGATCTTGGCGGCGAGCTTGGTGACGAATTCCGCGTCGGACCATGCCGACCAGCCGATCTTTACAGGCTTTGCGTCCTGCGCGATGGCTACGGTAGCTGCGCCGCCAATGAGGATGGCAGCAAGGCTGATGGTTCCAATGGCCTTCAATATGTCTACTCCATTTATTGGCTGGGAAAACAGCGGACCGCTGGCCCGCTGATGCGGTGCAACGGTCAAGTGGTGGTAACCACCGACCGCCGCGATGCGAAGCTGGGAGACAGCAAGCGCCAGGATGCGCCTTGCTTCCCGAGGCTCTGGGTGAGCCGGTCAAGGATCACTGCGAGAATGACGACGGCGATGCCGCCTTCAAAGCCGGTGCCGACATCAAGTCGCTGAATTCCCGTCAGAACAGTGTTGCCCAGRCCGCCGGCGCCGATCATCGAAGCGATGACCACCATGGACAATGACAACATGATGGTCTGGTTGATGYCTGCCATGATCGATGGCATCGCGTTGGGCAGTTGAACCTTGAGCAGGAGTTGGGTCGACGTACAGCCAAATGCGTTGCCGGCTTCGACGAATTCCACATCCACCTGACGGATGCCGAGATTCGTTAGGCGCACGACCGGAGGCATCGAGAAGATGACCGTCGCTATCGTGCCGGGAACGGCCCCCAGGCCAAAGAACATTGCCGCAGGAATGAGGTAGACAAAGGCCGGCATGGTCTGCATCAGATCCAGCCCCGGGCGGATGACTGCGGCAACCGAGTCGCGACGCGCCATTGCGATGCCGAGCGGCAGGCCGACCATTATCGCAATGATCGTCGATGCGATTACCAATGACAAGGTTTCCATCATTGCCGGCCAAAGCTCCATCTGCCCCACCAGAGCAAGCGACAGGCCGGTGAAAATTGCAAAGCCGAGAGAGACGCGGCATAGGGCGAGAAAGACGAATATGGCGATCCCGAGCGGCATCGGAATGCCTAGGAGGCCGCTTTGCAAGGTGCCCGTCACGAACCCGATCAGCGCTGCGAACGTGTCGAGCGCAGGGGCGAAATTGTCGAGCAGGTAGTTGACGGCTAGGTCGATGCCGTCGCCGATGTCGAAGGACATGATTTTATCCGTAAGTCTGGTTTCAATTGGCCCGATCGAGCGTCTCAAGCAGTGCCGACTTGCTGATGGCGCCGACATAGTGGTGTTCGTCGTCCACTACGGGTACGGGCCATTCGGTGGCCGCCACAGTTCCAAGAACGCTGGAAAGCTGCTCGCTGGCCAGGATCGGCACCGCCTCTGAAAGGAACGCCTTGCGATACGAGTCCGCATCCTTGGAGCGGACCTTCTCCATCAGCGACGCCCGGCTGACCATTCCGAGATATTTTCTGTCGCGCCCCACCACAATGGCATACTCCCGGTCATGACTTTTCATCTGTTCCAACGCTGCTGCAGCTGAAACACCCTGACGTTCTATGATCGTGAGCTGTGTCTTGCGGGCTACATCGCCCGCTTTGAAAACCTGTGAGACGTCGACATTGCGAAAGAACGAGCGGACGTAATCATTGGCGGGATTGCCGACGATTTCATCGGGCGTTCCAACCTGGATGACATTTCCGTTTTGCATGATGCAAATACGGTCGCCAATTCGCATCGCTTCATCGAGGTCGTGGCTGACAAAAACGATGGTGCGGGTGTGCTCGGATTGCAGCCGAACCAGTTCGTCCTGCATCTCTGTACGGATCAGCGGGTCAAGCGCCGAAAAAGCCTCGTCCATAAGCAGAATGGTCGGTTCGCTGGCCAGCGCTCTGGCAAGCCCCACTCGCTGCTTCATGCCGCCGGAGAGCTCATCCGTCCGGCTTTCGCCATAGCTATCCAGCCCCACGGCCTTCAGCGCTGCCATGGCCTTGATCTGGCGTTCAGCCGCCCCAACTCCGGCCACTTCCAGTCCGAAGGCGGCGTTGTCTAGCACGTTGCGGTTTGGAAGAAGCGCGAAGGATTGGAACACCATGCTGATGTCCCTGCGGCGGAGGTCGATGAGCGCCCTACGCGACATCTTCGTAATGTCGTGGCCGTCAATCTCAATTGAACCAGATGTCGGCTCTATCAGCCTGTTCAGCAAGCGTAGAAGGGTTGATTTGCCGGATCCGGACAGGCCCATGATCACGAAGATCTCTCCTGCCTTGATATCAAGGCTGGCGTCGTTGACGCCAATGGAGCACCCGGTTGTCCGGTGGATTTCGGCCTTGTCCTTACCCGAGCGGAGCAGTTCGAGGGCGTTCCGGGGCTGTTCCCCGAAGATCTTATGGACGTTCCTCAACCGTATCTTCGTCGCCTCGCTGGAGGCGCAGTTGTCGTGTTCAGTCGTTATTGCCATCAATGATTTGCCGCCTGCTCGATAGCCGACGCACTCTCCTTATCGTGATTTTTGTCTCAGGCCTCTGCCAATGGAGGCACGTTCGAAACTACTTTCGACGCCCCTTCCGAAGGCGCAAAATCTAAACCTCGCACTGCCAAGATGAGTGCATATATAACAAACATCAAGGATTGGTCGGCGCGCAGAAATAGAGTTTTCTACATTGACAAATTATTGTCGAAGCGCAAGGATGCTATCTCAATACGCCATGTAGCTTCCGGAGTCCATCAAAAATTCCACTTTTTGTGCCCGCCGGCTTGTTGGCCTTGCATTTTGGGGCTGATTGGGGTGCCATTTTGGCCGCCGATGCCATGTAAAAGCGCGTGTTGGCCTGCTCCGATTGTCGCCCCTGAAAATTGCCCGATCGGTGGACAAGCGCAAAAAATGTTTACCCAAATGGGATGGGCGCCGTCACGGCTAGCGGCGAGCTACTTTGGCTTGGATCTGGGGGCCATCCGCTAAAGAGCAGCGTATGTACGCAATGAGCCTAAAGCGATGGCCACAAAGTCACCTGGCGTCGGCGCAGAAAACGTCTGCCATTGGAGGGACGCCATGCGTGCATTGCCGATTGATGCGCGTCATTTCGGTTGTCGGCTCGGAACTGGTCGAGATGCGGCTTGGCGTCTAGCGGCGAAAGCGCCGGGTGGTACTGCTTCCGGCTCCAGATCTCGACAACCGGACATTAGGGTCGCGCAAGCTCGCTCTTACCTGACTCTGGGCAGACATTCTTGAACGCGCACATGTCAAAGCACCTGTCGGTGGTGTTCTGCTATAAATTGGTGGGCGCGCCAAATCCGGTCATCTGAATGGCCGCGTTTCGCGGGCTCGCAGGAGAGTGCCGCCCAGCGCGATCGCCGCCATGCTCGCYAGAAGCACGGCTGCGCCCAGGAAGAGCCCCTGATAACCAGCGGTCATGATCACTGGTGTGCTGAGCAGTGGCGAGATGAATTGGCCGGTGAACACCGAGGCCGTCAGTACGCCGCCGGCCAACCCCCGGCGATGCGGTGGTGCAAGAGCAAGTGTCAGCGCGACAAATGTCGGCGAAACCGCCGCATAGCCCGCACCGATCAGAGCAGCGCCAGCCAAAGTGAACATAGGCACCGCCGAAGTCACCAACAACAGGAAACCAGACGCCATAGCAGCATACCCAGTTGCATAGACGCCAGCGTAGCCGATAGCCCGCTGTATCCGGGAGTAGACCAACGCCACGCTGCCGCCACTCAGCATCAGCACGCTGAGCGTCATGCCCGTCATGGCGGCACTGCTATAACCCTCGATATCGAGGAAGAACGGTAACTGCGTCGGCATGATGAAGAAGAACATGTTCGTTACCGACTGCAGGACGACCAGACCAAGAAATGGCAGACGCCATCTCCGCTGCTCCTCCGATCCGGACGTATAGGCAACTTGGCCGACTGAAGGCGTCTGCCGCGGCTCCACGATCACCATCCATGCAATCGGCAGCACCAGCAGGGCCAACCCGTACACACCGAAGGCCCATCGCGGCGATACCGCCGCGACCAAGCCCGCCAGTAATATGAAAACCAGGCCGCCAAAGTTTCGAGCCGAGATTTGCAATCCCGTCAGCGCGCTCCGGGCCTCACCAGCGAAATAGTCGCCGACCAGTGCCGTCTGCGCGGTCATGATAAACGCGACGGCGATGCCCAATGCAATGCGACTCAGGAAGATCGCCGGCAAGTTAGGGAGGTACAACCCGGCGCTGCCTGCGATCACAAAAAGTATAATACCGGCAAGTAGCAGAACGCGTCGTCCGATCCGGTCCACGGCAAGCCCCACCAATGGAGCTAGGAGCGCAACGCTCAACGAAGGGGCCGTGACCAGGAGACGCGTCAACAATGCCGAGTGGGGATCGTCTGCGAACAGTTTTTGCAATCCGGGGAGCGCGGGGCTGATCGTCGCGTTTGCCATCACCGTTAGCGTTGCCGCCATCAACAGCGCGACTGCACGGCTATCCCGCCAGATCGCCATTTCAGTCGTTCTTGATGTGGTTTCCATCCTATTTCCCTTGCCGCAATTGTCATTGCAAGAGATGCTACGACTTCAAGCCAACTTGAGGTCAAGCATGAAAATGATGGATATTGGTGAGGTAGCCGAGCGCGCCGGCGTACGGCCCTCTACCCTGAGGTACTACGAGGAAATTGGGCTTATCCGATCCTTCGGCCGGCATGGGTTGCGGCGACAATTCGACGGAGACGTCCTGTTGAAGCTCTCCCTGATCGCGCTCGGCAGAACGGCAGGTTTCTCACTCACCGAGATCGCTGCGATCCTTGGACAGGACGGCCGGTTGGAATTGCCCAGGGAGGAACTGCGTGCCAAGGCGGACGAATTGCGAAGACAGATGGCTGGGCTGCGCGTTTTGCGCGACACGCTTTGGCATGTCGCCGACTGCAGTGCACCGAGCCATCTCGAATGCCCGACATTCCGCAAGCTCCTGAACACAGCGTCCAAAATTGCAAAGCCTCGGAAAACGCCAACGAGGGCACGAGCATAGGTCAGATCGGACGCCCGCGGTTGCAGATTTTGGTTTGAGCCGACTGCAGACGCTAGGAGACGTGCCACGAAAGCCTGGATTGGGCCGTTGGCGGACCGCCTGCTTTCGGGATGAGGAGATGGAATAGCAGCCGTTCAGGTCGCGACCCTCGTCGGACCTTCCCACAGGCGATACTCCGTCAATTCGCTGTCGAACTCGTAGGCTATCGGACCAATCGTTGGCTGAAAGATCACCCTAATCGCCAAAAGGCAGCGTCGCGACCACGAAGCGCGAAAAACACCGACTTGCAGGCTGTATGACGGCCATGTTCGCGGATGAGAACTCTCGATTCTCCGATTATGGGCATAGCCGCCAAGTACGGTCGTCGCCCCCCGTCGAGATCCGCCGCTTCAGGAACTTGCGGCAGTGGCAAGGCGAGGAAAGGCTACTATTCAGGACGCGTTCGGTGTAGCTTTCGAGCGAAAAGTTTGGGTCACGGTGAGGAACGGCATGTCGCCCATTTGGTATGTTCGGCAAACAGAATCCGGATACGAACAGCAAGGGCGACGCTCAACTCACTAGCGCTAGACGGGAAAACGAATCTTGATATTGCTCAAGCGCCTTTTTCAGAGGGTTCTCGTCTTCTGTCTGGGCGTTTTTAGTGTTTGGCTGATAGTCTTCGTCGTTTTCGATACTGCGGACCACAGACTTCCATGGATCTTAGCGGTGAGTCTTACCTACGGGTTGAGTGCCTATGTCATTCTGCCAAATGTCGTTCGAATGGGCCTGAAGGTTCTTCACCGGAGACTTATCCCTAGATACACGATCACCGGGGATGGTCTCCCCGGCRATCCCGTAAATCTTGTCCTCATTGGAACTCTTCAACAGCTTCGCGACGCGTTTACAGCAGCGGGCTGGTCGACGGCTGATCGTTTGGGGATAGCAACCTCGTGGCGAATGATACGAGCGTTTCTGCTCAACTCTCCGT
>NZ_JBFUKO010000195.1:0-8555 GCF_056400805.1 Aminobacter sp. P4_H6_2 | reverse complement strand
CCCTTTTTCATGTCGTCGGTGATGCGCGAGGAGACGTCGACCAGCACCTTGTTGGAGGCATATTCGGCCGGCCAGATGACGTCGAACAGCACCACGTCGTAGCCGCCGCCCGAGCCCTGCGCGAGCACGGTCTTGTCGTGTAGGCCCTCGTAGGGGACGAATTCGAGATTTACCTTGATGTCGGGATTGGCCTTGGTGAAGGCCTCGGCCATCGCCCGCACATCGGCCTCGCTATAGGCGGCCTGCGCCATGAACAGCGCATTGATCGAGGTCTCGGCAAGAGCGTGGGGCACAAAGGCGCCGCCAATGAGAGCCGCACCGAGCAGTGTTCGGCTAAACGATTTCAACATTTCATCCTCCATTTTCTAACGTTGGCAAAATTGTTATGCCGGCGTCACGCGCCGCCATCTCGCTTGAAAAAAGCCTCGCACGAAGGTCTCGGCGTTCTTCCACAAGCGGCGTCCTGGTCTTAAAGCGCAACGGCTCCAGCCGTCATTGTTTCCCCGGAACTCTCACGGCTCCTTATTAAGTCAACTGACTTGACTTATTACTTCTGCAATTATCTATTGGAGTCAAGAGGGGAAAAAGCGGTGAACGATATTCGCCCGATCCGAGCCACCAGCGGCACCAATCAAGAAGGCACGAGCGCCCACAATCGCCGTGTCATGATCGACGCATTGCGCCTCAATGGGGCGCTTTCTCGCGCCGACCTGGCGCGGGCGACCCAGCTCACCAAGCAAGCGGTTTCCAACATTATCGACGAGCTTGAGCGCGATGGGTTCGTCGTGTCGCTTGAAGCGGTGCGAAAGGGCAGGGGCCAGCCGTCCACGCCCTACATGCTCGTTCCAGAAGGCGCTTTCGCCATCGGCTTGCAGATCGACCGTCATCTGACGCGCGCGATTGCCGTCGATCTGGTCGGAACCGTTTTGTCGCGCGCCCAGGCAAATCTGCCGCCCGACGATCCCATAGGCGGCGTCAAGGTCATCCTTGGTCTGATCGAAGGTATCAGAGCAGAGCTGGTGCTGATTTCGGAGCAGTCCGAAAAGCGGCTTGTCGGTCTTGGTGTCGCCATGCCCGGTCCTTTCGGACTGGAGGAATTCGCCGACAACAAGTGGATGATGCCGGCCTGGCAGAAATTTCCGCTGCTCGAAACACTTGCCGTTGGCACTGGGCTCGATGTYGGCCTGCAAAACGATGCGGCTGCCTGCGCCACCGCCGAACGCATGGTGGGTGCTGCCAACGGCCTCGATCACGCTGTATGCCTTTATGTCGGCTATGGGATCGGTGCCGGCCTCATCCTCAACGGTGAACTCTATCGCGGCGGTAACGGCAATGCCGGCGAGATTGGCATGGCGCTGCTGTCGCCGCGCGCAACCGATGGAACGGTTCTCGAACACCGGGCCTCGCTAGCCTCGCTCTACCAATATCTGGATCTCGATCCGTCGGATCTAGGTCTTTACGAGCATGTCAGCGCGCTGGCCCTGGCAAAAGACCCGGCACTGCTTGCCTGGGTGAAGGCTGCCGCCCAGGATCTGCGCTGGAGCGTGCATCTCATCGAAACCGTCTTCGACCCGCAGACCGTGATCCTGACCAGCGGTGCGCCCGAGGCGTTGGCCCGCCTCCTTCTGCAGGCCATGCACCCGCTGCTGCCATCGATCGCCGCCCGTCCGGATCGCGCCTTGCCGCGCCTGCAACTCGGCATCACCGATCCATGGTCGATCGCCCTCGGTGCCGCCGCCGAGCCGATCAGCCGTGCTTTCGACCCGCGTTTTTCGGCGATTCTCAAGACGCGCTCTGGAACCTCTTGAGCGCTCAAACTTCGCGAATGCGCCCCTCTCAATCCTCTCATATGAAAATAATTTGACAGGCGGGCAAATGTGCGATTGCATCGGCACTGCCTGATGATGCGAAAGCGCGAGCGTTCGCTCAGGGCGGGAGACCCGGTGGTTCAAGCCGCTTTTCCCAAGAGCATGATCAGAGCAAGCCCGCTCAACCTACCAGTCGATGACGATCCGGAACTCGCAATTCCAGGGACAGGGCTCATAGCGCGACGAAGCTCAACCGCAGTTTCGTCGAGTTGAATGAGAACCGACCTGGAGTAATTGCATGTCCGTAGACCTGCTCGTTCGCGACGCACATGTTTATGTCGATCGCGGCTGGGAAATCGCCAACGGCTGGGTGGCCGTCAAAGACAAGAGAATTCATTCGGTGGGCAAGGCCGGTGACGAGCCTGTCGCCCAAAAGACCATATCGGCACGTGGCCGGCTGGTGACGCCCGGGCTGATCAACGCCCACCACCACATGTATCAGAACCTGACGCGCTCTTATGCGCCGGTGACCAACGGTTCGCTGTTTGAGTGGCTGACCGGGCTCTACCCGCTGTGGGCCGGGCTCACCGAAGAATCGGTCTATCTTTCCACCTACATCGCCATGACCGAACTTCTGATGGGCGGCTGTACCACCTCGATGGACCACATGTATGTCCATCCCAAGCCCAAGCTGATCGACGCCCAGTTCCGTGCCGGCACCGACATCGGTTTCCGCTTCTACGCCACGCGCGGTTCGATGACCCGCTCCGTCGAAAACGGCGGCCTGCCGCCCGCCTCGGTCGTCCAGCGCGAGGACGACATCCTCGACGACAGCATCCGCCTTGTCGAAAAGTTCCACGATGCGTCGCCCGGTTCGATGAAGCGTCTGGCGCTGGCGCCGTGTTCGCTGTTTTCGGTGACCGAACGCATCATGTCGGAATCAGCGCGCCTCGCCGACAAATACGATCTCAGGCTCCACACTCATCTCGCCGAGGACCCCCAGGAGGACAAATACTGCGCCGAGGTCTATGGCTGCACGCCGACCGAATATTTCGAGCGTGTCGGCTGGGCAAGCAAGCGTTCCTGGGTTGCGCATTTCATCTATCCCAGCGACGCCGAGATCGGCCGCCTTGCCCATGCCGGGGTCTGCGCGACGCAGTGTCCTTGCTCCAACATGCTGATTGGCGGCGGCTCGGCTGACGTCATGGCCCTGCGAAAGCGTGGCATGCGCGTCGGCCTCGGCTGCGACGGCTCGGCCTCGACCGACCACGCCTCGATGTGGCTGGAGGCGAGGACGGCGCTGCTGCTCGGCCGCTATCGCAACGGACCGAACTCGATGTCGGCGCGCGACGCGCTCGATCTTGCCACGCGCGGCGGCGCAGCCTGCCTCGGCTGGGAAGACGAGATCGGCCATCTCAGGCCTGGCGCCTGCGCCGATCTGGTCGTCTGGCACATGTCCGACGTCGCCCTTGCCGGCGCCCACACCGACCCGGTCGAAGCCTGGCTTCGCTGCGGTCCGGCGACTGCCGGCACCACCATCGTCAACGGAAAGATCCTGGTCGAGAACGCTCAGCCGGTCATGCCCGAGCTTTCCGACGTGCTTCGCGAGCATTCCAGGTACTCCAGACGCATGCAGTGCCTCGAAGCCTGACGACCCACACAAATCACCGAACGCCGCAAAGCGCGGCTCATGCTTCTGGGAGGAGGTAGTTCAAACCATGGCTGGATACATAGATGCCCATCTGGGCGAACAGGAACATCGACTGGTCGACAACGCGGTCGGGGATGTCGAGGAGATCATCCCCGCCAAGCGTCGCATCGCTCTGGGGCTTCAGCAGGCGCTCGTCTCGAACGCCTGGCTCGACCCCATCTTCATCGCCTCGGTGGCGGGCTTTTCCGCTGCCCTGGCGACAAACCTGGTGACCGCGACCTTCCTGGCCGCGGGCATCGTCACCGTCGTGCAAAGCACCAAGCTGGTGCGTTTGCCGGTGGTGCAGGGGCCGTCCTCGGCATTTTCGCCGCTGGCGATCGGTTACTACAAGGCAGGCACGATCTCGGCGGCAAGTCTCGGCCTGATCATCGGCGCGGGGCTGGTTTTCCTCGCTTCGATCTGCGGCCAGTTTGCCCGGCTCCGCCGCCTGCTGTCACCAGCGGTCTCGGGCACGATCATCACCCTCGTCGGCATTGCACTCGCCGGCTTCACCTTCATGGAGTTCTTCGGTGGCATCGGCTCACCTAGTTTTGCCACCGGTCCTAGCCTGCTGCTTGCCTGCGTCACCACGGCGGTCGTGCTGGTCAGTGCTGCGCTTGGTGGCACCTGCCGCATGTTCGGCTTCCTGATCGCGCTGATCGYCGGCGACATCCTGGCGCTGTGCCTGGGCATGCTCGACTTCTCCGGTGTGGCCCAGGCGCCGTGGATCGCATTCCCCAAGCTGTTGCCATACGGGCCACTGACCTTCGATCCCGCGATCACCATCACCATGTGCATCGTTTTTGTCGTCGCCGTTGTCGAGGCCATGGGCATGTATGAGGCGACCGCCAAGCTGACCGGCGTCGAATTGACGGACAAGCGCGTCAATGCAGGAATCGCCGGCGAGGCAGGCGGGTCGATGCTGGCCGCCCTCATCGGCGGCTTCGGCACCACCGCCTATGCCCAGAACCTGGGTGTCATCCGGCTGACGGGGGTCGCCAGCCGGCATGTGGTGCGCGTCACCGGCATCATCTTCATCGCGCTGGCATTCCTGCCCAAGGTCGCCGCTGTTTTGGTGGCGACGCCCGCGGCCGTCGTTGGCGGCCTCTTCCTGCCCGCAGCAGCCACAGTCGTCATGACCGGCATCCAGATGGCGGGTCAGGACCGTGGCTCGCCGGTGAAGAACATGGTCGCGCCGCTGGGGCTGATGGCCGGCCTTGGCATTCCCGCCCTTTCGGGCGCGCTGTCGGGCGGCCTGCCGCAGATCCTGGCCGAAATGCTGGGCCATTCGATCGTCGTCGGTGCGGTGACCGTGATGCTCGCCGAGATCATCCTGGTCAGGATCCCGGACCTGCTGCGCTCGCGCTAGCAAAATGATGGCGGGCTGGTTTCGGCCGGCTCGCCATTCTCGACCGGTGGCCTCAACCAGGCGCCCGGCGAAGACGAGCATAGCGGGGGTCCTCCTCCGTTTTCGCTTCGGAGCGCCCTGTGGGCGATAGGCGAGAAATAATTCTCCCGCATCGTATAAACTCATTCAAAATTAGGGTGAGTGCGCGCACGTTGAAAAGCCCGATCAAACGACAATACGCGGGAAAATTGAATTCTGGGCAGAGAATCCTTATTTAACATTCAGTGGAATCTTATTTCCGCGATGCGATGAGGATTTCAAATAGTGGATCTTGGTATGGAAAATTTTCTGGAGAAAGCTCAGTCTCGCTCAAATGAGGCGCAGAAGAAAACAGCGGAGCGCAACAGCGCCATGGCTGATTATCAATCCGAGGCCAAGGCCCGGGCAGCAAAGACTGCAAGGTTGCGAGAATTGCGGCTAGCCAAGGACGAGGCTGACCGGGCGGCGGAAGCCCTGAAACCCGTCGAGCCCAAGAAAAAGCGCGTGGTCGCGAAGAAGAAATAGGCCCAGTGGCCGAGACGACGATCTTGCCAGCGTGCACGATCAACTGACGGCTTGCCCGGTGCCATTCCTTTCACGGCCTGGCGTGGGCAGCCCGTCTGATGCCCACGCTGTACCGCCTCGGCGATCTGGTCGAAAACGCTCGTGCGCATGTGCGATTTGTGCGGCGGCTCCGTTCCGGTGAGTACGCCGAGGCCCAATTGCGCTTCCCTGCTGCGCACTGTTCGAGCCCACGGGCGAGGGATGAACTACATCCAGACCGCCGGAGGCGATCGCCGCTGCGGGCAGAGGCCACTCGGGCATTGTTGATTTGTTTGGAAAAAATTGGCTGGGGAACCTGGATTGTCAAGGTGTTCACGAAACGCCCGACGACGCGCAGCACCTACATGGATTTCATCATCAGCGAATCCGGCCAGCCRCTGATGCATCCGCCCCCGTTGGCGTATCTTGCGCCGCGAGAGCAACGGCTTGAGATGAAGTACAACGTCGAAGCGGACGGTGTTCGAATCCACAACGTCGGCGATCGATCTTTCTACGTTCGCTACATGATCCTTGCCGACGACAATTCGCCCAACACCACCGGCGGATCCAAGGTTCTGCAAGAGGGCGTCGAGGCGGGCGTGCCGTTCATTCAATTGAAGGTGCCGGGCTCATCGGATGTCGCGCCCAATCTTAACGACATCATCCTCGACACCCGACTGCCGTATCTTCCGCTCGTTGCGGAGGGCTGGTTGGGCGCGGGTGATTTCAACGAGGCAGGCGAAACGGGGCTAGGGACGCAAAAGAAAACCGTGTGGTTCGCCAACGACGGCACCTGGCGGCCGTTCGTCAAATACACAGTCACATTTGACGACGGGTCAGTATCGCAACCGATAAACCGCGTCCTGCGGGTCTACGGGGTCGGCGGAACCGCTGCTGCTCAGCGCAACGGCATGGTGTCGGGTATCTCGACAACCTGTCGCATCAACACCGGGTCGGCCGAGTTCTTCCACGCGAGAGGCAACCCGTTCTACTTGACGCTCACGTCAGGCGTGACGCAGCCAACGATCAACGACATCTACCAGCCGGCGATGGCGGGCATTCGCTACTACATCTTCGCGATCCCCAACAGCCTGTAATCCCCCTTCAGCCTCCAAAGGGCAAATCATGACATCTTCGGTTTATTCGACCGGCACGGCTTCCGTGTCGAACGGCTCGCCTATTGTGACGGGCACAGACACGGCTTGGGACGTCGCGCTGGTCACGGGCGGCATGTTCAGCTTCGCTGGGTATGCGGTGCCTATCGCCAGCGTGGAGAGCGACACGTCGCTGACGCTTGCTTACGGGTGGCCGGGCGCCGCTGCTAGTGGCGGTTATGCCATTGCGCGCGAGACCTCAGAGGCCGTTCGCGCGGTATGGATCAATGACCGGCTGGCCCAGATCCTCACCAAGCTTTCGCTTGCTGGCATCCATCCCGACGGCGCGGGGACGCTAGCCGAGCGCAACGCTTTGTCGCCGGTCCCGGCTGCTGGCTACCTCTGGCTGCGCGTCGAGATCGGCTACGGCCTCGACATCTACAGGCGCACGGCAAGTGGGTGGGACGGGCCGTTTGGTCTCACCGGCCCTGAAGGTCCTGCAGGCGTGCTGCGGTGGATCGAAGCAGGTTGGTCGCTGGCCACCGTCTTTGAATACAACGACGGCCTGACACGCAACGGCACGTCCTACCGCTGCTTTGTCGCACACACCTCGGGCGCGGCAACAGAGCCTGGCGTCGGCGCCAATTGGCAAACCGTTTGGAAGGTCACGGCGGCCAAGGGCGACAGCTTCAGGTTCCGGGGCACCTATAGCGGCGCGACTGCCTACTTGGCCAACGACGTCGTGCGGGACGGTGGGTCAAGCTGGGTGGCGCTGCAGACGACCACCGGCAACGCCGCCGGCCTTGCCAGCCACGGTCAATGCGTTCTGGGAACTGATGGCCGTGAAGGGCCAGGACGGCACCGGTACTGGCGACATGGTCGGGCCGGTTTCGTCGGTAGATGGCCAATTAGCACTGTTCGACGGCCCTACTGGGAAGCTGCTCAAAGGCATGGTCGGATCGCCAGCCGAAGGCGATCTGCTCTATCGCGGGGCGTCTGGCTGGACGCGTTTGCCGAAAGGTGCGGCGGGTCAGGTGCTGCGCCAGAACACGGCGTTGACTGCTCCTGAGTGGGCTAGCCCGACTCCAGCGTCGGATTTCCGTAACAAAATCATCAATGGTGACGGGTCTGTAAACCAACGTGTCGCAACTACCGCAGCAGATGATGTTTATGCCCACGATCGGCATTATGCGCTAACGCAAACCGCTGCCATTGGCGTTTCGACGCTCACTGCGCCGGCTGCCGGAATTGCTTCAATGACGCGCCTCACGCAGACGCAAGCGGCAGCTCAGCGATTTGGCTACGCTCAGATTTTCGAAGCATCGGTGACATACGGGCTGCGCGRCCAAGAGGTCACGCTCGGCGGCAAGCTTCGCAGTTCGAATGCGGCGCCGATCAGGTTCGCGATACTGGAATGGACCGGAGCGGCAGATGTTGTTGTGTCCGACGTTGTGAACGACTGGACAAGCGCCAACTTCACAGCAGGCAATTTCTTCAAGTCGGYCAACATGACCGTGAGGCAGGTCGGAACGATTACCCCTGCTGCCGGGGCCATCAGCCCTTGGTCCCTGAAGACTACCGTTGGCGCGACGGCGAACAACATCATCGTATTCTACTGGACCGAGGGAGCGGCGGCGCAAAACAGCACGCTCGACCAGCGGTGGTATGTCGTTGAGGGTGACGCAGCCGCAGATGCCGCCGATCCGTTTACACCTCGTCACATTGAACAAGAATGGGCGTTGTGCCAGCGTTACTATGAAATCTCCCACAATAACGCACTGTTCTGGACTGGAAGCACACAGGCAGGCAGTGTTTATGTGTCGGGTACTGTTTTCCAAGTGCGGAAACGCGCAGTGCCAGCTATAATAATTACTAATTATGCTACAAGCATAATGAACGCAGCCGGAACGGCGTTGATTAACATAGACCATATGGGCGTAGATTTTCAAGTAACAGCAGCTGGTACTTCGGCTTACGGATAKTATTTGGCAGGAGTGACGGTGGACGCGGAGCTTTAGTGATGATTGTTGAAA
>NZ_JBFUKO010000194.1:0-8560 GCF_056400805.1 Aminobacter sp. P4_H6_2 | reverse complement strand
GCCGTGGCCTTCGCCGAGGCCCAGGGCAACAAGGCCTCGGCAGGCTTTGCGCTTTCCGCCTATGCTGCCGGCTCGCTCGTCGCCGGCCTCGTATTCGGCGCCATGAAGCTCAAGATGCCGCTCGCCCGGCAGCTGCTGATCGCCATCGCGCTCGCCGCCCTGACGACGCTACCGCTGCTGGCAGTTAACAACGTGGCGGTGCTTTCGGTCGTGCTGTTCCTGGCGGGCGTTGCCGTCTCGCCGACCATCATCCTGTCGATGGCACTGATCGAGAAGGTCGTCCCCTCTTCCAAGCTCACCGAGGGCATGACCTGGGCTGTCACCGGCATCAGCATCGGCATGGCCGTAGGCTCGTCGGCCTCAGGCTGGATCATCGATCAAATGGGCGCAAGCAGCGGCTTCATGGTTTCGCTTGTCGCGGGCTTCATCGCGCTGGTGATCACCTTCCTCGGTCAGCGGCCGCTCGTGCGGTCGCTGCGAATTGCCCCCCCTGCAGTGCAGGCGGCGGAATAGGGGATCTGTCCGTCGGCCCCGCGACCGTTTGCTGAGAGGCTCAGACGTGTCGCGGAGCACCGTCCCAGCGTGACGCCTCGCCCGAGCCGAAGGCCTTTTCCTTCAGTTCGCCAAATTTCGACGACGCCTCTTCCAGCCTGCGGTCCCATTCTGGATTGGGCACCTGGCCTTCGATGATCTTGAAATAGACCTGCATCAGCGAGGCGACCGCAAAAGGTTCGATCAGCGCCGATTTGAACGCCCAGGCAAACACGATCGCCAAAACGAAAGCCCAGCCCCCGAGTTCACCCGGCATGAAGTAGAGGATGGCGCCGGCTGGTGCGAGCATCAACAGGAAGATCGCCAGCGACACGCCCCACACGACCAGCGACAGCCAGATGGCATTTTTGACCATGGTCTTGCCGTTTTGGGCATACAGCACAACGCCCTGCCGCGCGCTCTGCCAAGGCGAAGTGCTGCCGATGCGGATATTGTAGCCCAGGATGATCTCGTCGACATAGGTCAGCGACATGCGGATAACGGTGTTGACGAACCTGGCAAGTCCGTTGAGCCCCGGGATTGGCAGGAAGGCGGCAACGCCGCCGACCAGGCCGGTGATCGCGCGGATCACCCCCTTCACCAGCTGATCGAGAACAAACAGGACGCTCGCCTCGCTGAAGCGGGCAGTGACGACCTCGCGGCCATAAGAAATCTGGTCCTGGCCGCCGGGGATTTCGCGCCCGTCGATCAGATGGACCATGACGGCGATGTGGCCGGCCTTGACGATGTAGAGGATATATTCGCGGATCCAGTAGACCGCGATCGAGACCACGCCGAAGCCGGCGATGCCACCCCACAGCGCGAACGATATCGCGCTGTCAAGGTCGGCGGTGGCGTGACCCAAACCGTAGCCGAAGCCGGCGCCCGTCCCMGTCGCCACGATATAGGCAAGCGTGATGCCGAAATAGACGACCATGCGTAGCACGATGAACGGCCAGGTGCGCACCATGATCGCCAGGCTCTGGCCTATGCTGAAATCCCACATCCCCGACTCTCCCCCCAGAGAGAGCAAGAGAATGCGCCGTGGCTAGCGGAAGTCAATCACCTCACAGAGGCGTCGGAGATCAGCGGATTTCAGTCTTGGCGATGCGGATACCAAAACCTTCGAGGCCGACATAGTGGCGCTCGCGCGAGGCGATCAGGTTGATCGAGGAAATGCCGAGGTCCTTGAGGATCTGCGCACCGAGACCGATCTGGCGCCATTCGTCCTCGCGGTGACGCGCCTCTTCGTGGTCTTCGCGTTCCGCTGTCGGGCGGTTGCGGCCGAGATTGGAAACACCGACCGAACCTTCACGCAGGTAGACGATGACGCCTCGGTTGCACTCACCGAAGGTCTTCATGATGTCGCCCAAGCGATTGCTGGTGCCGAACACATCGGTAACCACATCTTCGGTGTGCAGGCGCACCGGCACGTCCTCGCCGTCGCGAATGTCGCCGAAGACGATGGCGAGGTGATGCATGACGTCCCAGGGCAGCGTGTAGGTGATGGCTTTCGCCTTGCCCGCCGGGGTTTCGATGTCGAAGCTGTCGACACGCTGGATCAGCGTCTCCTGGCGCTGGCGATAGGCGATGAGATCGGCGACCGAAACCTGCTTGAGACCGTTTGTCTCGGCAAAGGCAGCGACCTGCGGGCCACGCATGACCGTGCCGTCGTCGTTCACCAGCTCGGAAATGACACCGACCGGCGGCAGACCGGCGAGCTTGCACAGGTCGACGGCGGCCTCGGTATGGCCCGAGCGCATCAAGACACCGCCTTCGCGCGCGATCAGCGGGAAGATATGGCCGGGACGAACGAAATCCGAACCGCCGACATTGCCATTGGCAAGGTTGCRCACGGTCAGCGTGCGGTCCTCGGCGGAGATGCCGGTCGACGTGCCGTGCTTGAAGTCGACGGAAACGGTGAAGGCCGTAGTGTGCGCCGAATCGTTGTCGGCAACCATCGGCGCAAGGTTGAGGCGCCTTGCGTCTTCCTTGAGCATCGGCGTGCAGACGATGCCGGAGGTGTGGCGCACGATGAAGGCCATTTTCTCGGCCGTACAGTGAACGGCGGCAACGATCAGGTCGCCTTCGTTCTCGCGCCCGTCGTCGTCCATCACGACTACGATCTCCCCGCGCTCGAAGGCTCTCAGCGCTTCGACGACTTTCTTCTGATCGTAGGCCATGGCGTTCTCTCTTTCACAGGGGAGTAAGGCAGTAGGGGAATAGGGCAGTATGTGAAACCAGGCGATTGCCCTATTGCCTTATTGCCCTACTCCCCTAACCCCTTCCCGTCTGTCCGCGATGGCGGAGATAGTGGTCGGCGATCGCGCAGGCAACCATTGCCTCGCCGATCGGCACGGCACGGATGCCAACGCACGGATCATGCCGGCCCTTGGTCATCACATCGACATCCTTGCCGTCCTTGTCGATAGACTTGCGCGGCGTCAGGATCGACGAGGTAGGCTTGACGGCGAAACGTGCGATCACGGCCTGTCCTGTCGAGATGCCGCCCAATATACCGCCGGCATGGTTGGACAGGAAGTGTGGCACCCCGTCATTGCCCATGCGCATCTCGTCGGCATTCTCTTCGCCGGTGATCCGCGCGGCCTCAAAACCGTTGCCGATCTCGACGCCCTTGACGGCGTTGATCGACATCAGGTTCGACGCGATGTCCTGGTCAAGCTTGCCGTAGATCGGCGCGCCCAAGCCGGCAGGCACACCCTCGGCGACGATCTCGATCACTGCACCGACAGACGAGCCCGACTTGCGGATGCCGTCGAGATAGTCGGCGAAGACCTGCACTGAACCAGCATCTGGCGTGAAGAACGGGTTTTCGGCACTGCCGATGAAATCCCAGTCCCAGTTGGCCCGGTCGATCGACTTGACGCCCATCGACACCAGCGCGCCGCGCACGACGAGGCCGGGCACGACCTTGCGCGCTATCGCACCTGCCGCCACGCGTGCGGCCGTCTCGCGCGCCGAGGAACGGCCGCCGCCGCGATGATCGCGCAGGCCGTATTTGACGTCGTAGGTGTAGTCGGCATGGCCGGGACGATATTGCCGGGCGATCTCGCCATAGTCCTTGGAACGCTGGTCGACATTTCCGATCAGCATCGAAATCGGCGTGCCGGTCGAGATCAACGTCTCGCCGTCATCGTCCGTGATGATGCCGGACAGCACCTTGACCTCGTCGGGTTCACGGCGCTGGGTGACGAAACGCGACTGGCCCGGCTTGCGCTTGTCGAGTTCGTCCTGGATGTCCTTCAGCGTGAAACGGATGCCGGGCGGGCAGCCGTCGACAACACAGCCAAGTGCCGGCCCATGGCTCTCGCCCCAGGTGGTAACGCGAAACAGGTGGCCGAAGGTGTTGTGCGACATGCAAAGGGCCCTTTCCGGCAGGTGCCGGGGTATGGCCGCGTTCTAGCGCATGACCCCGAAAAGTAAAATTCCTTTTCGACAAAGGACGATGCGCCGATTCAACGTGATGGAGCGCACCGGCACGTCCATTGAGCCGCGCAGCGCGTCTTTGGCCATTTTAGCGGTGGTCAAACTGTGATCGGAGCCGATTTAGTTTTGACACATTCGGTTGGTTTCTGCTTCCTTCCGACCGCCCCGTTTGTTTTGCCTCGCGCTTTGCGGGGCGCAGAGAAAAAGAGGACGACAATGCGTACCCTTATTGGCGCCGTTGCCGCCGTGCTCATGATGTCAGGCGCAGCACTGGCCGCCGAAGCCGAAGGTCAGGTCAAGTCGGTCGACAAGGAAAAATCGATCATCACGCTCGACAACGGCAAGACCTACAAGCTGCCGGGCGAGTTCGATGTCGACAACATCAAGCCGGGCATGGAAATCCTGCTGGCCTATGACGTGGTCGAGGGCGAAAACCTGATCACCGACATGGAACTGCCGCAGTAACAGCGAAATTCGCGGCCGCTAGAGCCATTCCAGGCGGCCGTTTTCCACTTTCAGCACGCGGTCTTGGGGGATCTCCAGGGCCGCGGCTTTGTTTTTGGGCAGGTCTTCGACAAGCCTGAAGATCGCGCGCAAGACACCGCCATGGGTCACGCAGACCGTCGGTCGCGCAACCTCCGCCAGCCAGGGACGAATACGGCGGGTGAGCATTTCATAGCTCTCCGCATCCTCGCCCGGCGGCACGAAATCCCACTTGTCCAGTTGCCGCGCAGCGCTCACGCCTGGTTTGCGGGCTTCGAGTTCGGCGAAGGTGAAGCCCTGCCAGTCGCCGAAATTCACTTCGATGAGCCGCGAGTCAGTGCGATAGGCCAAGGGATCGAGCCCCATCGCAATTCGCACGCGCTGCATCGTCTCGCGGGTACGCCGCATCGGGCTTGCCACGAAATCGAAAGCCTCGGGATTGGGAACAAGTTCGGCTAGCCTACGACCATTACGGTCGGCCTGCTCGCGCCCGAGAGCATTGATGTCGATGTCGGCCTGGCCCTGCAGACGCTGCTCAGCGTTCCAGGGCGTCTGGCCATGGCGCACGAAATAGATGAGCGGGGTCATGTCGAACCGGGTCGGAGGTCAGTCCTTCACGGCTGCGATATCGGGCGCATCGACAGCCTTCATGCCAACGACATGGTAGCCGGAATCGACGTGATGCACTTCGCCGGTGACGCCGCGCGACAGATGCGACAGAAAATAGAGCCCGGCGTCGCCAACCTCCTCGATCGAAACGGTACGGCGCAGCGGCGCGTTGTATTCGTTCCACTTCAAGATGTAGCGGAAGTCGTCGATGCCAGACGCAGCAAGCGTCTTGATCGGGCCGGCAGAGATGGCGTTGACGCGGATGTTCTTGGGGCCGAGGTCAAYGGCGAGATATTTGACGCTGGCCTCAAGCGCTGCCTTGGCGACGCCCATGACGTTGTAGTTCGGCATCACCTTTTCGGCGCCGTAATAGGTCATGGTCAAAAGCGAACCGCCATCGGTCATCAGCTTCTCGGCGCGCTGGGCGACTGCCGTGAAGGAATAGACCGAGATGTCCATGGTGCGCAGGAAGTTGCCGTGGCTGGTGTCGACGTAGCGGCCAGTCAGCTCATCCTTGTCGGAGAAGCCGATGGCGTGGACGACGAAGTCGAGCTTGCCCCACTTCTTTTCCAGCGTCTCGAAGCAGGCGTCGACGGTTGCCATGTCGGTGACGTCGCAATGGCCGCAGACAAAAGCGCCGATTTCGGCGGCCAGCGGCTCGACGCGCTTCTTCAGCGCATCGCCCTGATAGGTAAACGCCAATTCCGCGCCCTGGTCGGCGCAAGCCTTGGCAATGCCCCAGGCAATGGATCTGTTGTTGGCGACGCCAAGAATAAGGCCGCGCTTGCCGGCCATCAGGCCCTGTCCACCCGCCATGTGAGCGCACTCCAATGCATGATTTGTTTGGGAGAGCCTATCGCATAGGCAATCTGCACCTTCAAGCGTTCATACGCCGACATACTGCGGCCGGCGACATCGCGCCGGCCCGCTTTCAGCCGTTGGACTTGCGCATCAGCTCTTCAAGTGCCGCATCGCCGCCTTCAGGCAGCATCACGCGGACATGAGCATACATGTCGCCGTGGCCGCCCGCTTTTTCAGGCAGACCGCGCCCCTTGATGCGCAAGACCTTGTCCGAACTCGACCAGGCCGGCACCTTGACGGCAATGCGCCCGGTCGGCGTTTCCACGGCAAGCTTGGCGCCGAGCACAGCATCGTGAAGCTGAACCGGCAGGTCGGCATGCAGGTCCCGGCCCTCTACACGGTAGCGCGGATGGCGGCGGAACCTGATCTTGACCAGTGCGTCACCGGCACCACCAAAGCCCTGCTCGCCCTGGCCCTTGAGCCTGATCGTCTGGCCGTCCTCGACATATTCCGGCAGCTTGACCGCCAGCTTGCGGCCATCGGGGAACATGGCGGTGACCTTTGGCGCGGTCGCCGCTTCCTCGATGGTCACATCGAGCGTGACATTGACGTCGGCGCCCGGCTGGGCGCGTTGCCCGCCCCCCATGCCTGCGCCGGCACCGGCACCAGCACCGCGCTGGCTGAAGGAATCGCCGAAAATCTGGCTGAATATGTCACCGGCATCGAACGATTGGCCGCCCGGGCCACCGGAGCGGAATTCGAATCGCGAGCCGCCAGGTCCTGCCTGCTGTCGGCGGAACCCGCTATAGGGATCGCCACCCGCAGCGCCTTCAAAGCCATGGAAGCGCTGCTTGCCCTCGGCGTCGATCTCGCCGCTGTCGAAGGCTGCCTTCTTCTTCTCGTCGCCGAGTATCTCGTAGGCTTGGTTGGCCGCGGAAAAGCGTTCCTTCGCCTTCGGATCGTCAGGGTTCTGATCCGGGTGATGCTTCTTGGCGAGTTTGCGGTAAGCCGCTTTTATGTCCTTGGCCGAGGCGTTCTTGGCAACGCCCAGCACCTCATAGGGGTCGCGCATGTCTCATTCCATAAACAGAGAAAAGGGTTGGTTCCCCCCTATATGCGCTTGGCTAGGAAGAAATTCCAGAGGCGGAAGTACCTTGATCGTCAGACAGGTTCGAATGCCAGCATCTGCCAGGCACCTGCACCGGCAGCACAAACTTCGCCCTTGAACAGCCTGACGCCATCAAAGCTTTCGCGCGAAACAGCGAACTCCCGACACAACACGCCGCGCTCGGTGCTCTCCACGAGCGCGCTGATGGCGCCGCGCGAACCGGTATCGGCATTGGCCCAGGGAATTGCCTGCCCCTTCAGCTCGGCGACGTCGACGGACGAAACCGCATTGCGGATCGTTGTCTCATCGGCCAGCCGATTCGCATCGGTGGTACGGTTCACGTCGTCGGGGATCTTGCTGGTCACCAGGCTGCGATCCACCTCCGCCTTATCCAGGCTGAAGCCACCAGCACCACAGGCGCTGATCGTCGTCAGGCTAAGCAGCAGCACCACCTTGAAGGATCGGAACCCGAATTGTGGGAGGCAATGGCCCTCAAAGGCTTGCGCGAAGCGCGACAATAGGCATTCTCCCGGTCGGATATGGCAAGTCGAGTAAAAGCTATGACGGACACAGAGTTAACAAGCAGTGACTTCACGCAGAGCGCGGAGCCTTTCTGGCTTTTTGCCACGTGGCTCAAGGATGCGACGGCCAGTGAGCCGAACGATCCCACCGCGCTGGCGCTCGCCACCGTTGACACCGATGGGTTGCCTGACGTGCGCATGGTGCTGCTCAAGGGTTTCGACGAACACGGCTTTGTCTTCTACACCAATTTCGAAAGCGCCAAGGGCCGCGAGATCCTGGCGACAATGAAGGCGGCCATGTGCTTCCACTGGAAGTCGCTGCGCCGCCAGGTGCGGGTGCGCGGTCCTGTGGAAATCGTCACCGACGCCGAGGCCGACGAGTATTTCGCCACCCGCCCGCGCGGTAGCCGCATCGGCGCCTGGGCCTCGAAACAGTCACGCCCGCTTGAAAGCCGATTCGCGCTGGAAAAGGCGGTGGCTGAATACACCGCCCGCCACGCCATCGGCGAAATCCCGCGCCCGCCGCACTGGTCAGGCTTCCGCATCGTGCCGAGCCAGATCGAATTCTGGCACGACCGCCCGTTCCGGCTGCACGACCGTGTCGTCTTCAGCCGCAACGAAGAAGGCGGTTGGGACAAGGACCGGCTCTATCCGTAAGGACAAGAGGAGCCATCGCGGCGGCTCGTTGCCGCCGCCTACGATGCAGCGGGGTGCTTGGTCGCAAGTCCCGCAAGGCGGAAGTAGTCGCAATCCGCAAGGTTCGGCAGCGTCAGCAACTCTGCGGGCGCGAACCATTTGATCTCGGTGTGCTCGTCGCAGATGTTTTCAGGCATACCGTCGGTCCACGCGGTAACCGCGTAGATATGATGCACGGCATCACCGTAGAGATCGGGTCGGCGCTCGGGAACGCATTCCAGCCACAGGAACTCCGTCGGCGTCACGCCTATTTCCTCACGCACCTCACGCTTCATGGCTTCATCGAGCGTTTCGCCTGCTTCAACCCGGCCACCGATCGAATCCCAGTGGTCGGGCCATGCCTTCTTCCAGGGTGCACGTAGCC
>NZ_JBFUKO010000193.1:0-8565 GCF_056400805.1 Aminobacter sp. P4_H6_2 | reverse complement strand
GGCGCGGGCTCAGCGCCAGAACATGCGCTGCCGAAACGATCGTCGTCCGGCCGGCAACAACCTTCGACAAAACTTCGATCCGTTGCAGATCGCGCTCGCTCATCGCAATCAGTCCCATCCGCAATCTCCCGCGTCGTCAAAACGCGGGCAGAGTGACATTCTTACTTTGCAGGATCAGGACATTCCAACTTTGCGGCTACAACCAACTATCGCATAAGATAGATTATGGAACTGCAATGATACGCCGGAGCGCTGTTCGGCCGCGTTTCGTGTGCCGCTGGCCTTCACGCAAGCTGCAAGCTTGGGGCCACAGAATGCACCTGTATGGGGCCACAGGATGCACCTGTATGCAAACCGGCGCGCCTATGGTCGTCGGCCATTCTGGCTTATCGACACAACCAGCAACGCCTGACCGCATCAAACAGTCCGTCTATAACCCTGACGGATAAGGTATTTCCATGATTATGCCGTCATAGGCTGGTTCGACATGCGCCGGCGTGGCGTCCATGACGGCAGCGTAGTCCAGCGGCACATGCATGTGCGTCAGGACGGCCTTGCTCGGCTTGAGCCTCTCTATCCATTCCAGCGCCTCCGACAGCGACAGATGGCTGACATGTGGCCTGTGCTGCAATGCGTCGATGACCAGCAGCTCAAGGCCGGCCATCAGTGCTGCCGTGGCCTCCGGGAAGTCGCTGACGTCGGAGCAATAGGCGATCGGCCCGACGCGGAAGCCGAGTGAAATGATGTCGCCATGGATCTGCGGCAGCGGCAAAAAGGTGAGGGGACCCCCCTCTCCTGCTATGACGAACGGCTGATCGTGCTCGATGATGCGCGGCCTAACGATCGGTGGATACGAGCTTCCCGGCGGCGTTTTGATGCAATAGCCGAAGGCCAGCGTCAGGCGTTCCAGCGTGAATTGGTCGGCATGGATATCGATCAGGCTGCCGCGCTCGAGCACATAGCCTCTGAGGTCGTCTATGCCATGGATATGGTCGGCATGCGGGTGTGTGTAGACCACGGCGTCGATATGGCTGACGTTTGCCGCCAACATCTGGGCGCGGAAATCTGGTCCCGTGTCGATGACGACGCGGGTCGTGCCGGACGCTGAAATGCGCTCGACCATCGCCGCCGCGCGCGTGCGCCGGTTCTTCGGATTGGTCGGATCGCACGCGCCCCAGTCGCCGGTGATGCGCGGCGTGCCCGGCGACGAGCCGCAGCCCAATATGGTGAGGCGCAGCGTATCCGGCATCGCTCAGGCCGGCTTCGGCATCTTGGTGAACAGCCGGAAGAAATTGGCGGTGGTGATCTCGGCGATTTCCCCGGCACTGACGCCAATCGTCTCGGCTAGGACGGCAGCCGTGTGGGCCACGAAGGCCGGTTCGTTGCGCTTGCCGCGATGAGGTGGCGGCGCAAGGTAAGGCGCGTCCGTTTCGACCAGCAACCGGTCGCGCGGCACGTCCTTGGCAATCTCGCGCAGCTCGGCCGAGTTCTTGAACGTCACGATGCCGGAGAAAGACACGTAACCGCCAAGCTCGACGCCAATGCGTGCAAGCTCGGCGCCGGAGGAAAAGCAATGCAGGATGAAGGGGAAGGTGCCCTTCCCTGTTTCTTCCCTGAGCATCGCTGCCATGTCTTCGTCGGCGTTACGGGCGTGGATGACCAGCGGCAATCCGGTCTCGCGGGCCGCCGCGATATGGTTCCGCAACCCTTTCGCTTGTGCATCGCGAGGCGCCTTGTCGTAGAAATAGTCGAGCCCCGCCTCGCCGATCGCAACGACCTTCGGGTGCGCGGCAAGCTTGACCAGATCGGCCGTGGTGACGTCGAGTTCTTCGGCGGCATTGTGCGGATGGGTGCCGACSGAGCAATAGACCTCGTCATATTCCTCAGCGATCGCAAGCACTTGCTCGAAGCGCTTCACGCGCGTCGAGATGGTGACCATACGCTCGACCCCGGCGGCCTTGGCGCGCGCGATGATCTCCGCGCGCTCTTCGGCGAAGTCAGGAAAGTCGAGATGGCAATGACTGTCGACTAGCATCTTTTCTGTGGCCTCAGCTTTCCGTCGTCGGCTCGACAAAGCGCGGGAACACCGGCTGCGGTGTCGGCAATGCCGCGCCCGGCACAAGCGCATGTGCAGCGTCGACATGGACAAAGTCCCTGTCGGTCACGGCCAGCAAGTCAAGCAATTTGGCGGCCGATGCAGGAATGAACGGCTGGCACATGATGCCGACGCGGCGGATCACCTCGGCGGTGGTCCACAGCACCGTTTCCATGCGCGCCGGATCGGTCTTCTTCAGTGCCCAGGGTTCTTGTGCGGCGAAATACCGGTTGGCCTCGGCAACGACGGCAAAGATCGCCGCAAGCGCGTGGTGGATGCCCTGCTCCGCCATCGTCTTGCGCGCGGTCACCAGTGCTGCCGTAGCCTGGTCGAGGATCGCCTTGTCGGCATCAGCCAGTTCACCGCGCTGCGGCACGACGCCATTGCAATTCTTGGCGATCATCGACAGCGAGCGTTGCGCAAGATTACCGAGATCGTTGGCGAGATCGGCGTTGGTGCGATTGACGATCGCTTCGTGGCTGTAGCTGCCATCCTGGCCAAACGGCACTTCGCGCAACAGGAAATAGCGCACCTGGTCGAGGCCGTAATGCTCGACCATGGTGAACGGATCGACGACGTTGCCGAGCGACTTCGACATCTTCTCGCCGCGGTTGAACAGGAATCCGTGGCCGAACACCCGCTTGGGCAACTCGATGCCTGCCGACATCAGGAAAGCCGGCCAGTAGACGGCATGGAAGCGCACGATGTCCTTGCCGATGATGTGCACCGCAGGCCAGTAGGCCCACTTCTCGGCATTGGTGTCGGGATAGCCGAGCGCGGTGATGTAGTTGGTCAGCGCGTCGACCCAGACATACATGACGTGCTTGTCGTCACCGGGCACCGGCACGCCCCAGTCGAAGGTGGTGCGCGAGATCGACAGGTCCTTCAGGCCGGAACGAACGAAGCTCGCCACTTCGTTGCGGCGCTCGTTGGGGCCGATGAAGTCCGGCTGGCTGTCGTACAGCGCAAGCAACTTGTCCTGGTAGGCCGACAGGCGGAAGAAGTAGCTCTCCTCCTCGACCCATTCGACCGGCGTGCCCTGGGGGCCATAGCGCACATTGTCGGGACGGACTTCGGTCTCTTCTTCGCCGTAATAGGCTTCGTCGCGCACTGAATACCAGCCGGCATAGCTGCTTTTGTAGATGTCGCCCTTCTCCGCCATCGCCCTCCAGATCGCCTGGGAGGCAGCGTAGTGGCGCTCTTCGGTGGTGCGGATGAAATCATCGTTCGACGCATTCAGAAGTGTTGCCATCTTCTTGAATTCATTCGAATTACGGTCAGCAAGTTCACGCGCGGAAATGCCTTCCCGATTTGCCGTCTGCAGCATCTTGATGCCGTGCTCGTCGGTGCCGGTCAGGAAGAACACGTCCTTGCCGTCATGGCGCTGGAAGCGGGCAAGCGCGTCGGTGGCGATCAACTCGTAGGCGTGCCCGATATGCGGCTTGCCGTTCGGGTAGGAAATAGCGGTCGTGATGTAGAATTTTTCGCGGGACATGGATGAGCCGTCATGAATATCGGATTGAAAGGGTCGCGGTCAGATAACGCATCGGCATGGCGATTGCCATCCGGCTCGGACGAGCGTCACATTCGCAATGCGGTATTCAAGCGGTCGATCATGGCCAGGACGTGTTGTTTCTTATCAAGATTGTAGGTCTCGGTCTCGGATATCGCGTTTTGCGCCTCGTGCCAAGCATCGGACAGGATCTTGGCCCTGGAAAGGTCCGAGTTGTAGCCGGCCTCAGTCGCCGTGTCGGAAAGCAGGTCGAGTGCGCGGCGATTGAAGACGTCAAACTGGATGGCGTTGTCCCTGCCCGCCACCGCATCGGCCAGCCGGTGTGCGGCAGCAATGTCGTTGCGGCCCGATTGCACGATCTTGTCGAGCGCCTCGGCGATCTCCAGCCCACCATATTGGGTGAGCAGGATCGCCACGCGTGCGCTACCCCCTGCCCGCCGCACGAGCGCGGCGCGCGCTTCCGGCTCATCCGGTGCCGGCTGATCGGTACCTGCAAGCGCTGCCAACAAGGCATCATCTTCGAGTGGGGTCAGCCGAATGGTCTGGCAACGCGAACGAATGGTCGGCAACAGGCTTCCGGGCGCGTGCACGATCAGGATGAACAGCGTACGCGCCGGCGGCTCCTCGAGGTTCTTGAGCAGTGCGTTGGCAGCGTTGGTGTTCATGTCGTCGGCCGGATCGACGATGACGACGCGGTAGGCGCCATTGTGCGAGGTCATCGACAGGAAGCGCGACACCTTGCGGATCTCGTCGACGGTGACGACCGACTTGAAACCCTTGGTCTTGTCGTTTTGCGGCCGCGTCAGATGCAGCACCGAGGGATGCGCACCAGTGGCGACTTGCCTGAACAGCGCCGACTTGGGGTCTGGATGCGCCAGCGTTTCAGGCGCGCTGCGATAATCGGGATAGCTCAGCAAATGGTGGGCGAGATGAAAGGCGAGTGTCGCCTTGCCGATGCCGACCGGGCCGGTGAGGATCAGCGCGTGTGGCAGCTTGCCCGAGCGATAGGCGGCAGTGAGCATCGAGATCGCCTGCTCATGGCCGAACAGGTGGGGATTCTCCGCCGGTTCCGGCACGCCGTCCAATGTGTCGTGCTGCTCGGGGGCGATGCGCTCGAACATCAGGCGTCCACCCTCGCCCGGCTGCCTGCTGTGGCGCGCGCCTCAAGGGCTGCGAACACCGCATCGGTGATGRCGTGCTCGACATCCTCCTGGTTCAGCGAGGCGTCGATGAGCACGCAGCGTTCGGGTTCGCTTTCGGCGATCGCCAGATAGGCTTCGCGCCGGCGCTGGTGAATGTCGACTGTCTCTTTCTCGAACCGGTCGGCGACATCCTGGCCGCGCCTCGCCGTCGCGCGCCGCAAGCCCTCTGTCGGGTCCAGGTCGAGGATCAGCGTCATGTCGGGCATCATGCCGTTGATCGCCACGCGCTCGACCGCGGCCATGAAGTCCGGGTCAAGGTTGCCGGTCACGCCCTGATAGACACGCGAAGAATCCAAAAAGCGATCACAGAGCACGATGGCGCCGCGCTCCACTGCCGGCCGGATCACCTGCTCGACATGGTCGGAACGTGCAGCGGCAAACAGCAGCGCTTCCATTTCCGGTCCAAAGGGCTCGGCGGCACCTGACAACAGCACATGCCGCACCGCTTCCGCGCCGGGCGAACCGCCGGGTTCACGCGTGACGACGATGTCGTAGCGCTTGTCGCGCAGCTTTGAGGCCAGGCGCTCGATCTGTGTCGATTTGCCTGCGCCCTCGCCGCCTTCGAATGTGATGAAGAAGCCGCGCGCCAATCCAAATGCCTTTCTGTCCGCCGTATCGCAAGTTCTGCCGAACGAACGGCCTCACGGCATATGTAAGTGCTGAAGCTCTACCGTCGAGAGTGGCAAAGGTCCACCCGAACTATCGCAGCCAGCCGATGGCAAGCTCCTTGACCGCGTCAAAAGCGCGGCTTTGCAGCGAGCCGACACCGACGGCTTCGGCTGCATACAACGGCGTCTCCTGGCTCAGCGTATCGCCGATCCAAACCTTGAGCGATCCTATCGGCGTTCCGGCGGCCACCGGTGCTGCCACCGGGCCGTCATAGACGATGCGGGCAACCAGCCGCTCCCGGTTGGTGATGGGCAAGAAGATGGAGACAGGCTTCTGGGCCACCAGCGCCACATGCGATTTCACCCCGCCGAACACCTGGGCCTCGCCGACCGTTTCGTTTGCGGCAAAAATCTCGGTCTTCTCAAATGCCCGCATGCCCCAGTCGAGCAGTTTGCGGGCTTCCTCCGAGCGTTCGCGGTCGCTGGCCATGCCGCCCATGGCGGCAAACAGCCGCCTGCCCTCGCGGTTGACCGAACCGACGATGGCAAAGCCCTCGCCCTCGGTGAAGCCGGCAGCCATGCCGTCAGCTCCAATATCCATGGCAATCAGCGGGTTACGGTTGCGCTGCAGGATCTTGTTCCAGGTGAACTCGGGCAGGCCGTAGTACCTGTAGAAATCGGGATAGGTCGTCCAGATGTGCAGGCCAAGTTCGGCAAGCTCGCGCACGGTGGTCATCTGGCCCGGTGCGGGCAACCCGGTCGAATTGACGAACACCGACTTCTTGAGCCCGATCTCGCGTGCGCGCTCGGTCATCTGCAGCGCAAAATTGCCCTCCGATCCGGCCATGCCCTCGGCAAGTATGATGCAGCCATCATTAGCAAGCTGCACGGTCACGCCCTGGATCAGGTCCTCTATGCGGATCTGCGATCTCACCGCGGCAAACATGGTCGAGGCGCGCGATGCCGCACCGCCGGTGCGCCAGGCGTTTTCACTGACGGCAAAAGTATCGTCGAGCTTGTAGCGGCCCGACTTGATGGCGTTGAACACCACCTCCATCRTCATCAGCTTGGCAAGTGAAGCTGGTGCAATGAGCTTGTCGGGATCCTTGGAAAACAGCACGGTGCCGGTTTCGGCATCGATCATGTAGGCCTGTGGTGCCTTGGTTTCGAACAGCTGCGCCTGTGCCTGGCTGGTAAAGGCCAGCGCTGCAAATAGGCCGGTCAACAACATGAGCGGCGCGGATAGTCTGAAAATCATGGGAGATGCTGCCCCGTTCGGCCCCGAATTCCGGTCGAGGCCTCAAAGACTATCAGGCCTTGTCTGGGCAGATCAACCGGGCGGGCACGATAGCCACAACTCGCCGAACCGGCGAACTCAGTCGTGCACGGCGAAAGCGTCGGGCGCGCCGTGCGTCCATGCGGCCTTGAGCATGGCGTCGAGCGAAATCTTACCATCCGGATAGAGGTCGACCGAATACCAGGTCTTGCCTTCGAAATCGGATTGCTCGACCAAAGTACGGCCATAGGCGGAAAGCGCCTTGGCGACACGCTTGGCTTCTTCACCGTCCTCGAAAGTGCCGGCGGCGACATAAGAATCCAGGTCCTGCTGGGCGCGCGGCCCTGGATTGAGGCGCTTCCAGGAATCGGTGATGTCGTTTGACGCAATCCCCTTGCCTTCCAGCACCCCGAAGGCTCTTGCAGCTTCGCTTTCGCGTTCGCTGGCGTAGCCCATGGTGGCGAGAGCCACACGCGACTGAGGAACTTGCATCATTTCCACGGGACGCGCAGGCGCGATGGGGCCAAAATCCGGCAAGGCGACATCGACCATGCCCTGCCCGTGCGCTGCCATCACAGGCTGCTCGAACTGGACCGCCTGGGCTGCAAGCGTGTTGGCCGGGGCGCCGGCCTGCATTGCTACCGCCGGCGCAGTATTCGTCATCGTGCCAGGGAAGGCAGCCGCCTGCCCCACCCCGACGCTTGGCGTTGGGCCGTTCATGGCGATCATCACGCCGGTCGGCAAGCCGTCATTGGTCGGATCGCCCATACCCTTGCCAGGTCGGTAGGACGCGAGGAGATACTGGTCGTCCTGGCCGTCGAGCGGTGCGCGTCCGACATATTCGACCTTCACATTGGCCGTGCCGCTATGGGCATAGTCGAGCATTTCAGCGGCGCGCTTGGACAGGTCGATGACACGATCGTTCGAATAAGGCCCGCGATCGTTGATGCGCACGATCACTGAACTGCCATTCTTGGTGTTGGTCACCCTGGCGTAGCTGGGCAGCGGCATCGTCGGATGGGCCGCCGTAAGATGGGTCATGTCATAGATTTCGCCATTGGCGGTCAGACGGCCATGGAACGCGTCGCCATACCAGGACGCAGCACCTACCGTTGCGTAGTTCTTGTCTTCCTTGGGATAATACCACTTGCCCCGAACCTTGTAGGGCTTGCCTGTCTGGTCGCGGCCACCGCCGCGCTGCAGGCCGGACATCTTGGTGGTGACGCGCGGGCTCGCCTTCACGCCATATTCGGATTCGGCGAAATATTCCTTTGAACGCTTCTTGCCGGCGACAGAGGTCGGCTGCGAAGCGCAGCCGGCAATGAATACTGCGGTCGCAGCAAGAATGCTGACCGTCGATGCGCGACCAAAACGCGTCCGCGTCGAATGCTGCATGATCGTGAAGTCCCCTGCCAGTCTACTCAAGCGCCACCACAACGCTGTCGCGCATAGATGGAAAAACAGTTCGCGCACGCTATCCCCAGTCCCCTTGTGCGCAGGAAATGCTTGCTAGCCTATTAATCGACTGTGGTTCGAAACGGGCGAGAATATGGCGCAATTGCGGCGATGGGCTCGGCCCGATACGCCTCGCAAATGAGCAGCGCTAAAATTGGCGGGTTTGTTTTGATGTGGCGGAGGGAGTGGGATTCGAACCCACGGTGAGTTTGCACCCACGCCGGTTTTCAAGACCGGTGCCTTAAACCGCTCGGCCATCCCTCCGAGGCATAAGGACTGCCCGCCTTCCCTGTCCGCGCTTCTTTTAGCGAGAAGACACATATTGGGGTGAGCTGCCCAGAACCTTTGTGGCGCGCTTGTAGCGCTGGTCCAGTCGCCCAGAACCTTTGTGGCGCGCTTGTAGCGCTGGTCCAGTC
>NZ_JBFUKO010000192.1:0-8570 GCF_056400805.1 Aminobacter sp. P4_H6_2 | reverse complement strand
GGACGGTCCCGCGCGGCATGAAATCGACTGTACAGGCCGGACGGAGTTTGAGCGTGATGACATCGGGCAGCGGCAACGACAAGGGCGAAATCGAGATGCTGGCGGCGTTGCGCCGCGACATCCACGCCCATCCAGAGCTCGGCTTTGAGGAAATCCGCACCTCAGCCATCGTGCAGAAGATGCTGGTGGACGCCGGCATCGCGGTCCATGCGGGCCTCGGCAAGACCGGCGTCGTCGGCACGCTCAAGCTCGGCGAAGGCTCGCGCCGCATCGCGTTGCGCGCCGACATGGACGCGCTCGCCATGCCGGAGATGGCCGAGGATCGCGCCTACAAGTCGACGGCACCAGGCAAGATGCACGCCTGCGGCCATGACGGTCACACCGTCATGCTGCTGGGCGCTGCCCGCGAGCTCGCCCGCAGCCGCAACTTCTCCGGCACGGTGCATTTCATTTTCCAGCCCGCCGAAGAGGGCCGTGGTGGCGCCAAGGCGATGATCGCGGACGGCTTCTTCAAGCAATTTCCTGTCGATGCGGTCTATGGCCTGCATAATATGCCGGGCATCGCACCCGACAGTATGGCGGTCGTCGCCGGCCCGCAGCTTGCCTCCTCCGACCGCTGGACCGTGACATTCCGGGGTATCGGCACCCATGGCGCCAAGCCGCATCTCGGCCGCGACGCGATGACGGCAGCCGGCCAGTTCCTGACCGCGCTGCACACCATCGTTGCCCGCCGCGTCGACCCGCTCCAGCCCGCCGTCGTCAGCGCCTGTGCCATGGAGGCCGGCAGCTTCGAAGCACTCAACGTCATTCCCGATACGGTCAAGATCGGCGGCACCTCGCGGGCCTATTCGGCCGCCGTGCGCGACCAGCTGGAAGAAGAGATCGGCGCATTGGCCGAGGGTTCGGCACGGCTCTACGGCATCGAGGCGGAGTACCGCTATTTCAGGCAGATGCCACCCGTGGTCAACGACCGCGACGCGACCCGGCGGGCGCTGGCAGCAGCGCAAGCGGCACTCGGTGTCGACAAGGTGATGACCGAGTTCCCGCCGTCGACCGCCGGCGACGATTTTGCCATGTTCAGCCAGGAAGTGCCCGGCGCCTATGTCTGGCTCGGCAACGGCCCGGCTGTCGATGGCGCCCTGCACCACAACAGCCGCTACGACTTCAACGACGCGGCGATTGCAACTGGCGTGAAGTTCTGGACGACGCTTGTCGAGCAGGAACTGGCGAAGGCATAAAGCTCATTCCGCCGACARCCGATCATAGAGCAGCTTCAGCACGGCGGCACTTTCGACCCTGAGCGCGACCGAGACGGGCGAGCCGCTGTCATCGACGCTGAGCGCGCCAGCGTCACGCGTTGTGCCGGTGTCGACTGACAACTTCAGCGTCTCGCAATCGAACAGGTTCTCATCCAGCGCCAGAAGCATCACGCATGGGTCGTGCAGCGGCCGGCTCTCGCCTCCCGTCGTCGATTGGAAATAGGCGTCGATCAACGCACCCGATGCCACCGCCGCCGGCACGCCCGTCTGCTGCAGCATGGCAGTATCGTCGCGCGTGGCACGGACTTTTCTGGTCACATCGAGCGGAATGAGCGTCACTTTCAGCCCCGCACCGAAGACGATTTCCGCAGCCTCCGGGTCAGCGGCAATGTTGAACTCGGCGCGTGGACCGATGTTGCCCGGCTCATACACGGCCCCGCCCATGGCGATGACACGGCCGATGCGCTTGGCCGATTCTGGGTGCTCCTGGACCAGCCGGGCGATGTTGGTCAGAGGTCCGAGCGCGAGAATGTCGATGGTGCCAGCATCAGCGGCGTCGAGTGAATCGCGCAGCCACGTTACGGCATCGTTGCCGATGGGAGATGCCAGCGGATCGGGAAAAGCCACGCCGCCAAGGCCGTCATTACCGTGGATGTCGGCGGTGTCGAAGCCCTTGCGCGACAGCGGGCCGGCAGCCCCCGCGATGACCGGCACGTCGATGCGGCCTTCGAGCGCCAGTAGCCGGCCGGCGTTGCGCGTCGTCGTTGCGATGCCGATATTGCCGGCAACTGTCGTGATGCCCTTCACGTCGAACTCGGCCGACTTCAATGCGAGCAGGATCGCCACCGCATCGTCGATGCCGGGATCGGTGTCGATGATCACCGTGCGGGTTGGGTTCTGCTGCATCGCGCGACCTTTCGTTTCAGTCTCAAATCAAGTCTGGCTTCGCTTCCCATTTTCAGGTCAGGTGAATCAAGCTGAAATACCCAGACATATCGAACGAGTAGTAAAATTGACCGACACCTTGCCCRACGACCTGCTGATCGACGCCGCTGACGAAATCCGCATCCGCCAGCATCTCGTCCTTGTCGCCCTGGGCAAGCGCGACGCCGACCGCCTCGTTCAGCTGGGCCGCGTGCTCGACGTGCACACCGGCACCTGGATGGACGATTGCGAGGTGGCGATCAGTGGCCGGCGCATCGCTTATGTCGGGCCGGCAGGGAGCTTTCCGGGTAAGGCCCGCGAGACCATCGACCGCACGCATCTGTCGGCGGTGCCCGGCTTCGGCGAGGTGCACAAGCATATCGAAAGCTCGCACCTGACGCCCGAGCACGAGGCAGCGCTGGTCATGCCGCGCGGCAACACCTGGACCTGCGAGGCGAGCCACGAATTCTCCAACGTCAACGGCCCGCACAATCTGCAATTCTGGCTGACCGCGCGGCGCGCAGGCTCGCCGATGAAGATATTCCCGCTGCCCGGCTCGGCCGTGCCGCCCACCGCCTATGAATGGGGCGGCGGCCATTTCGGCTATGACGAGCAGGCAGCCTTCCTTGCCGAAAGCGCGATGGTCGCCGGCCTCGACGAGGTGATGGACTGGCCTGCCGTGTGGAACCCCGAAAACCCGTCCTACGGGCGGCTATGGGGCATGATCCAGGCGACATTCGAAAAGCGCGGCGTCGTCGAGGGCCATGGCTCTGGCCTGCGCGACCTCGCCTCGATCAACGCCTTTGCGGCTGCGGGCCTGTCGTCCGACCACGAGGCCTGGACGCCTGAGGAAGCCTGGGACAAGCTCGGGCGCGGCATCTTCATTGAGATTCGTCCGCATTCGATGCCCGACATCATCAAGGGCCTGCTTGAGCGCGGCCTGCGCGACTGGAGCCAGGTGGCGTTCGCCACCGACGACCGCAGCGCCTCCGACACCCTCAAGATGGGGGCGACCGACTACAATGTCCGCCTTGCCATCGAAAGCGGGCTCACACCCGAGATCGCCTATCAGTGCGTGTCGATCAACCCGGCACGGCACATGCGGCTGACGCCCTTCGTCGGCTCCATCGCGCCTGGCCGCTTCGCCGATCTGGTGATGCTCGACAAGGCGGCGACCGTTTCCATCGCCGAGGTCTGGGCCGACGGCGAGCAGGTGTCGGAGCACAACACCTTCACCGGTCATCTGCCGCGCATCGACTGGCCCGACTGGGCGACCAAGACCGTGAACATCGGGCGCAAGCTCAGTGCCGACGATTTCGCCATCCCGGCGGAAGCGGGCCGCGAGACGATGCAGGCAGCGTTGCTTCGCCCCTTCCACTGGGACGACAATTTCATCACCACGGAATTGCCGGTGGCGGACGGCCAGGTCCAGCGCGACACCGAGCGCAACATCACCAAATTCGCCGTCGTCGACCGCTTCTCGGGCAAAGGCAAGGTGGCCAAGATGTTCTGGCTCGGCTGTGGGCCGAAAACGGCTGACACCGCCGTCGGCTGCACGGTTGCGCATGACAAGCACAACATCTGGGTCGTCGGTTCGTCCGATACGGCGATGGCCGAAGTGGTCAACCGCATCGTCGAAAACCAGGGCGGATGGGCGCTGGTCACATCTGGCAAGGTGGTCGCCGACGTGCATTACGAGGTCGGTGGCCTCATGACCAACCGACCGGCCGAGGCGCTCGATTCCGAGATGGAAAAGCTCTACGCCGAGGCCAACAAGATCGAATGGCTGTACGAGCCGACATTCTCGCCGCGCTGGTTCCCCGGCTTCCCCGAACGGCTGCAATTCGCGACACTGACCTGCGCGCCGTGGCGCTGGGTGCTGGTGGCACCGACCGATGCGGTGCCTGAGGGTTTCGTCAATGTGCAGACCGGCGCGAGCCACCCTGTAGTGTGGTGAGGGTTGTAGGTGCGTCCTTCGAGGCTCGCCCGCCGACATTGATGTTGGATCTGCAATGGCGCTGCGGGCTCGCTCCTCAGGATGAGGACGGTGCGTGCCAAGCACCCCCTCACCGTCACGGCTTCGCCGTGCCACCTCTCTACCACTTGGTGGGGGGCGAGGAACCCAAGTTCTGTGAGGTCGCCCTCCCCAAGGCCTCACCCCTTAGGTCGCTAGTAAGACATCGCGCGATTGGCGATTCCTCGCCCCCACSAAGTGGKRGAGAGGTGGCACGGCGAAGCCGTGACGGTGAAGGGGTAATACCGTAGAGCGAAACGACAACCCATTGGGGGAATGGCCCAGCGCCAACGCTCCTCATCCTGAGGTGCGAGCCCGCTAAACCTTCATCCAGTCGCGAAAACTTCGGCGGCGAGCCTCGAAGGACGCACCCGCCAACCACCACTCAGCCCTTCTCCTCGGCAAACGCCGCGAGAATGCGCGCCCACGAGCGGATACCCTTCCGAAAACTACTGAGGTCGTATTTCTCGTTCGGGCTGTGGATGCGGTTGTCGAAACGGGCGAAGCCGACAAGCAGCGAGTCCATGCCGAGCTTGTCCTTGAAGGCGCTGAGGATCGGGATCGACCCGCCGGTACCGGCGACGGCCGCCTCTCGCTCCCATTCCTCGGTCAGCGCGCCGAGCGCCTTCTGCAAGAACGCGCCATCCACCGGCATGACCGTTGCGGCACTGGCGCCATGGTCGATGAATTCGACCGAGCAATCCGCCGGCACGCGCCCCCGGACATGGGCGCGGAACGCGGCGCGGATCTTTTCCGGGTCCTGACCGGCAACCAGTCGAAACGAGATCTTGGCCTTGGCCTTGGCCGGGATGACGGTCTTGAAGCCTTCGTCGGTGTAGCCGCCGATGACGCCGTGGATTTCGCAGCTCGGGCGCGCCCAGACCTGCTCCAGCACCGAGCGACCCGCTTCGCCGGCCGGCAGGCTGAGGCCGATATCGCCCAAAAAGCCCTTGTCGTCGAAAGGCAGCCGCTGCCACTGCGCCTTCACAGATTCGGGCAACTCCTGGACACCGTCATAAAAACCCGCGACAGCCACGCCGCCATCCGGTGTGCGCAGGCTTGAAAGAATGTCCGACATCACCTGAAGCGGGTTACGCGCGGCATTGCCATAGATACCCGAATGCAGGTCGCGATCGGCGCAAGCGATCTCGATCTCCTCCTTCAGCACACCGCGCAGCATGGTGGTGACGGCAGGCGTCTCGGCATCCCACATGTCGGTGTCGCAGACGAGCACGACGTCTGCCTTGAGCTCCGCACCGGTCTTTTCGAGGAAGGGTGCGAGGCTCGGGCTCGAAATCTCTTCTTCGCCCTCAAACAGCACCGAAACTTGAATCGGCAGGCTGCCGGTGACGGCCTTCCAGGCGCGGCACGCCTCGACGAAGGTCAGCAGCTGGCCCTTGTCGTCGGAAGCGCCACGGGCGACGATATGGGTATCGCCATTGGGTTGCGGCACAAGCTTGGGCTCGAACGGATCGGAGTGCCACAGCGCCACCGGGTCGACCGGCTGGACGTCGTAGTGGCCGTAAAACAGCACATGCGGCCCCTCGCCCGAGCGATCATGGCCGACGACCATCGGATGGCGCGCTGTCGGACGCACAGAAGCGTCAAAGCCAAGCGCTGCAAGCTCCTTGGTCAGCCAGTCGGCGGCGCGGCGGCAGTCGGCGGCATGCGCCGGATCGGTCGAAACCGAAGGAATGCGGATCAGGTCGAACAGGCGCGCAAGGCTGGCGTCGATATTGGCGTCGACATTTTGCAACACCTTTTCGAGGTGCCCCGAAGCTTCGTTTCTGTTCATGGGTATCGTCCTTCTTCCGTCCTCAGCCGGCGGCGTCGATGCGCGCCATCTCGGCCTTGAAACTCTGCGCCACCTGCAGCGCGTCGCGCAAAACCTTCTTGCGTTCGAGGCTCAGAACCTCGCGGTCGCGCATCAGCCATTGGCCCGCTACCATGACGTCGCGCACGTCGGTCGGCATGGTGGCGAACACCAGCGTCGAATAGACATCGTAGATCGGCTGCTGGCGCGGCGACGACAGGCTGACACGTATGAGATCGGCCTGCTTGCCCGGTTCGAGCGAGCCGACCCTGGCGTCCAGTGCGAGCACCTTGGCGCCATCGCGGGTCGCCATGCGCACGACGTCGACCGAGGCCATCGGCTTGCGGCTGCGACCCAAAAGCTTCTGGAACATCGACACCGGCGCGAACTGCGAGAACAAATCGAGCGTGTTGCCGCTCATCGCGCCATCGGTGGAGATACCGACAGCAATGCCCGCCGCGCGCATAGCTTCGACAGGCGCAATGCCCCTGCCCGCCTTGCCGTTGGAACGGGCATTGTGGGCGACGCAAACCTGAGCATGAGCCATGCGCTGGATGTCGGTTTCATCGACATGCAGGCAGTGGGCGCAGATCAACCCCTTGCGTAGCAGGCCGGCCTTTTCGACAATCTCGACTGGACGCATGCCGTGGGTCTTTTCAGCCCACTCCATCTCGGCATCGCTCTCGGCGAGATGCATCTGCACCGGCACGTCAGGATGATCTTGGGACCAGCGCGCGATGCGCTCCATGACGGCCATGCCGGTCGAGTATGGCGCATGCGGCGCGATCGACGGCATGACACGGTCGTGCCCCGAGAATTCCGCCACCAGCTGTTCGGTGAGCGCGAAGCCTTCGTCAATGGACTTATGATCAGGCGGATCGAAGTCGGCGATGGTCTGGCCGAGAACGCCGCGAATGCCAGCTTGGGCGACGACGCAGGCAACCTCGGTCTCGAAATAATACATATCGGCGACCGTGGTGACGCCACCCTCGATCAGTTCGAGCGCGGCCAATGCCGTGCCTGCACGTACCGCCTCGGGCCGCACGAACTTGCGCTCCAAAGGCAGGATGTAGCGGTAGAGCCGGTCGTCGACGTCTTCGCCCAGGCCACGGAACAGCGTCATCGCCATGTGGCAATGCGGGTTGACCATGCCGGGCATGACGAGATCGCCCTCGGCATCGATCGTCTCCGCGCCGGCGATTTCAGGCGCGTCACCGGAGCCTACGGCCTTGATGACGTCGCCCTCGACATGGACCCAGCCCTTGTCGATGACCGGCATCGCCGGCGTGCAAGGCAGGAGGGTGGCGTTGGCAATCAGGATGGACACGGCAGTCCTCAGCTCATTCCGGCTTCAGCACGCAGCACTGATCGGCAACTGGCACAAGCTTAGCCTTGCTGCCGAGCTCAAGCGGAGTCGACAGCGCGCCATTGGCGATCAGCATGCCGGCGGCGGTTTCGGACTGGTACTGATAGGCGCGGCCGAGATAGGTGCGCAGGCCGAGTGTGGCCGGAATGCCTTCAGCCTTGGGATCGGTGGAAACCGCAAGGCCATCGGCACGGGCGGCAAGGACGAACGCATCGGGGATCGCGCCAAAGCGGTCCTGCGACAGCTTGAGCTGCGAGCCGTCAGGCGTCGTTGCGGTCACGGTTGCACCGTCGCGCGCCGAAACCTTCATCGGCACCAGGTTCTCGAAGCCGACGAAACGCGCAACAAAGGCATTGGCYGGGCGCTGGTACAGCGTCTCGGGCGTGTCGAACTGCATGATGCGGCCGGCATTCATGATTGCCACACGGTCGGAGATCGAGAACGCCTCCTCCTGATCGTGGGTAACATAGACCGATGTCGTGCCGTTGGCGCGCTGTAGCTGACGTATCTCGACACGCATGTCGACGCGCAGCTTGGCGTCGAGGTTGGACAGCGGCTCATCGAACATCAACAGCGGCGGCTCGATGACCAGCGCGCGCGCAAGCGCGACGCGCTGCTTCTGGCCGCCCGACAATGCGCCCGGCAGGCGGTCGGCGAGCTGCGACAGCCCGACACGCTCGAGCATCGCCTTGGCGCGCTTCTCGCGCTCGGCGGCAGATACGCCGCGCTGCTTGAGGCCGAAGCCGACATTGTCGAGTACACTGAGATGCGGAAACAGCGCGTAGTTCTGGAACACCAGGCCGATGTCACGCTTGTAGGCCGGCAGACGGGTGAGGTCCTTGTCGCCGAGCCGGATCGTGCCCGAGGTCGGTTCGAGGAAGCCCGCGATAAGACGCAAGGTCGTTGTCTTGCCGCAGCCCGAGGCGCCGAGCAACGAGACGAGCTCGCCCTTGCCGACCGACAGCGACAGGTCCTCCAGCACCTTGGTGGCGCCGTAGTGGGCAGTGAGATTCTGGACTGTTAGTGCCTGGGTCATATGGCGATAAGACGCAAGGTCGTTGTCTTGCCGCAGCCCGAGGCGCCGAGCAACGAGACGAGCTCGCCCTTGCCGACCGACAGCGACAGGTCCTCCAGCACCTTGGTGGCGCCGTAGTGGGCAGTGAGATTCTGGACTGTTAGTGCCTGGGTCATATG